>JBDSJW010000368.1:0-5112 GCA_039917235.1 Kapaibacterium sp. (SeqCode)
CCGTTAAGAATTATCGCGCGATATTTCCCTCTTCCAGCGAATAAATAATTATCGGAAGTAATATTGCCCCGCAAGCCGATGCTCCTTTCCATTACAGGAATTATCAGAGAATCGCGATGAGCGCAACATTGAAGACAATCTCCCCGGTCGATGGCTCCATATACGTGGAACGCCAGTACGCCTCACAGGCTGCCATCGATAATGCGATTGCCGCCGCCCGGGCCGCGCAACCCGCATGGCGCCGCACATCAGTGGCCGAAAGGGCCGCCATCTGCTCGCTCTTTGTGGAGGCAATGGAACGGCGCCGGGATGCGCTCGCCGAGGAATTAAGCTGGCAGATGGGCCGGCCGATAGCATATGCTCCTGGAGAAATTCGTGGCCTTGCGGAACGTTCGCGCTTTATGATAGGCGTGGCGGAATCCGCGCTCTCGGATATCGTCCCCGATCGCATCGACGGCTTCGACCGATTTATCCGCCGCGAACCGCTCGGCATCGCCCTTACCATCGCCCCCTGGAATTATCCATATCTGACGGCGGTCAATTCCATTATCCCCGCGATCATGGCCGGCAACGCGGTAATTCTCAAACATTCCTCGCAGACCCCGCTCTGCGCCGAGCGGTTTGCCGAGGGATTCGCGGAGGCGGGATTGCCGGAGGGAATATTTACGTTCCTTCATCTACGCGATCACGATACCGAGGCACTGATTGCCCGACCTGAAATCAATTTCGTTGCCTTTACCGGATCGGTTGAAGTCGGGAAAATCGTTGAGCGCGCTTCCGCAGGTCGCTTTATCGGTGTAGGTCTGGAGCTTGGCGGCAAGGATGCGGCGTATGTCAGGAGGGACGCGGCGCTTGAGCATACGATCGAAAATCTGGTTGATGGCTCCTTCTTCAACTCCGGGCAATCGTGCTGCGGCATCAAGCGGATTTACGTTCACAGCGATATCCACGATGAATTTCTGGAGGGATTTATCGCGCTGACAAAAAAATATCAGCTCGACAACCCGCTCGACTCATCAACCACGCTCGGCCCGATGGTCCGCACCTCCGCCGCTGATCTGGTGCGCTCGCAGATAGTCGCCGCGGTTGCAGCCGGAGCCAGAGCGCTGATCGATGAATCCCTCTTCCCCACCTCGACGCCGGGAACGGCATATCTGGCCCCGCAGGTTCTGGTTGATGTGGATCATTCAATGAGCGTGATGCGCGATGAAAGTTTCGGCCCGGTGGTCGGCATTATGCGCGTCGATTCCGACGAGGAAGCGGTACGGCTGATCAATGATTCCCCCTACGGTCTTACCGCATCGATCTGGACGGCGGACTCCGATGCCGCGCTGGCTCTGGGTTCCGAACTGGAAGTCGGCACGTGCTTTATGAACCGCTGCGATTATCTCGATCCGGCGCTTGGCTGGACCGGCATAAAAAATTCCGGTCACGGATGCACGCTCTCCCGCATAGGATATGAGCATCTCACCCGTCCGAAATCATATCACCTGAAATTGTCGGTCTGATCCGAAATTCATTCCCTCGCGATCTCATCCATAATTATCCTCATGGCTCTCGACCCAAGTTCTCTCCGCGCAAACTGGAATTATCCAACATCGATACGCTTCGGCATCGGAAGAATATCCGAGCTTGCCGATGCCTGTGCCGCGCTCGGCATGCGAAGGCCGCTACTTGTCACCGATCCGGGACTTGCCGCGCTTCCAATGGTTCGCGATGCAATCGCGGCAAATGCAACGGCCGGCCTCCCCACCGGAATTTTTTCGGATATACGGGCAAACCCGATCGGAAAGAATGTGGAGAATGGAGTTGCGGCATACCGCGCGGGAAATCACGACGGGGTAATTGCATTTGGCGGCGGCAGCGGGCTTGATGCCGGCAAGGCGATTGCGTTTATGGCGGGGCAGGATCGGCCGATATGGGATTTCGAGGATATCGGCGATAATTATAAACGGGCGAAGCTGGAGGGGATCGCGCCGGTGGTGGCCGTTCCAACCACGGCGGGCACCGGCTCCGAGGTTGGCCGCGCATCGGTAATTACTGATGAGGATGCGCACATTAAAAAAATCATTTTCCATCCGCGCATGCTCCCGGGAATCGCCATCGCCGATCCCGAGCTTACAATCGGCCTTCCAAACTGGATTACCGCGGCCACGGGAATGGATGCGCTGGCGCATAATCTTGAGGCCTACTGCGGCGCCGGCTTTCATCCGATGGCGGAGGGAATCGCCCTGGAAGGGATCAGAATAATAAAGGAATGGCTGCCGGTGGCGGTGCGTGATGGAAGTAATCTGATGGCCCGGACGCAGATGATGGCCGCCGCAAGCATGGGAGCCGCCGCGTTCCAGAAAGCGCTGGGGGCTATTCACGCGCTCAGCCATCCGCTCGGCGCGGTTTACGATCTCCACCACGGACTTCTGAACGCCGTGGTAATGCCGTATGTAATGGCATTCAACCGAAGCGCGATCGAGGGGAAGATGACGCGGCTGGCGGGTTATCTGGAATTGGAGGATCGATCGTATCAGGGGGTATTTGACTGGATCATCGCGCTGCGGAAGGAGATAGGAATCCCTCACACTCTCGCCGATGTCGGCGTGGACGCGCGGCATATCGACCGGCTGGCCGCGATGGCGGCCATCGATCCAAGCGCCGCGGGAAACCCGATACCGATCGGCGTGGAGGAATTAAAAGGGATGTTTATCGATGCGATTGAGGGGAAGGTGTAGGTTGTGGAATCAGAAGGCACGGGAAACGCCGATGTTGAGGCCGTAGAAGTTCGGCGTCTCCGGGTTGAATATGATATGAGTTTTCGCTGACGCTTCCAGCGCGACAAAGCGATATCAGAAGAAGAGAAAGGATTATCCCGAATTTCATCATCGATGGATTGGATAACAATTGCGCTAAAGCCACTTCATGGAGCTTTCCACCAGATGATAAAACAGCCCCGCCTCATTCCTGAAGCGGGGCGCATCAATTCAATCACCCGAGTCCTGGGTTTTTACAACTCCACAACCTCGCCATTCTGCTTCGTTTCCACCACGGTCGCAACCTCGACCGGAACCACCGCTTCCCGCGGCACGGTAATCGTCTGGCTGTCGCCGACCAGGTTTTTGATCAGTTGTTCCAGATCGATTCCCGAGACGCTTTTCAACATCTCCGGCGCGGTCGCCATCAGCGATGTCACATAATTGCTTACGCGGTTTGCCCCCTCGCCGTTGCCGGTATCAACAATCGTCAGCTTATCGATATTGCTCAAAGGCTCAGCTATTCTGCCGGCAAGCTCAGGAAGCATCTTTACGATGATATCCAGCACCGCGGCCTGTCCGAACTTCTCAAACGCCTGCGCCAATTTCTCCTTTGCCTCGGCCTCCGCAAGACCCTTCATCCGTATGATATCGGCCTCCGCGGTACCACGCGCACGATCGGCGTCGGCGATTGCGTTACCTTCAAGGCGTTTCTGCTCGGCATTTGCCTTTGCCTCCGCCTCGATCCGATATTTCGATGCATCCGCCTCCGCCTCAATCCGATATTTCGTTGCGTCCGCCTCCTTCATCTTCCGCGATTTATCCGCCTCGGCAGCCTGCTCCACCGCGTAACGCTCGGCATCGGCTTTCTTTTTCACCTCGGCATCGTACTGCTTTTCGCGACGCCTGATCTCAAGCTCCTCCAGGTCGATCTCCCGCTCGCGCTTTACCAGCTCCACCTTCATCTGTTCCTCGATCGCGACCTGTTTGGAGCGTGCCTCCTGAATAAAATATGCCTGGTCCGCCTCGGCCTTTGCCGTATCCTGCAATTTTCTGAAGCTGGCTATCTGCAATTCCTTTTCCTTTCCGGACTCGGCAACCTTGGTATCACGGAGGAGCTCCGCCTTCATTCCCTCCTCATCGGCAATCGCCTTCTGCACACGCGCATCACGCATTGCCTGCGCCTCGGCGATATCGGCTTCCCGTTTTACAACGGCGATCCGCGGACGGCCGAGCGCTTCAAGATATCCGTGAGGATCGCGCACATCCTTGATGGTAAATGCCACGATCTGCAACCCCATCTTTTTCAGATCCATCGCCGCCACCCCCTGCACTTCCTGCGCGAACTTGTCGCGGTTACGATAGACCTCCTCCACCGTCATCGCCCCCATAATGGCGCGGAGATGCCCTTCCAGCACTTCGCGCGCCTCCGCCTCAAGATCCTCCGGCGATTTCGTCAGGAACTGCTCGGCGGCGGTTGCAACATCCTCCATCGTGCTTCCCACCTTGATAATCGCCACGCCGTCGGCCAGAATCGGCACCCCCTGGGATGTGTAGACAACCTCGGGCGTGGAAACCTCCAGCTTATGCGTCCTGAGCGATATTTTTGATGCGCGCTGGAAAATCGGGATGATATATGCGCCGCCGCCACGAACGATCTTGATACGGCGACCAGATGTATCGGTCAGAACGTTTTTCCCTGAAAGCGCGGCGCCTGTAACGATAAGCGCCTCATCCGGGCTTACCGTGCGGAAACGCGCGGCAAAGGAAATCGTCAGGAAAACAATTGCTCCAACAACGAGCGCCGGAATAAGTACATACTCGGGAATCATTCGATTTCTCCTTTCCTTAAATGTTCTGACGAAATGGGCATGCGCCCTTGAATCACCGCTATTATGCGGTGTTTCGTCAGATGCTTTTTCAAATCTTTTTTGATCATTTTTTCAATGATCGACCGCTGTTACGAACAGCGTGTGATCCCTCACCTCAACCACCACAACTCTGGATTTTGACGGAATCGACTCACCATCAAAACTCGACGCGGGCTCGCAGATATTCCCCGCTCCCATGTTGATCATCACCTGGCCGTGTCCGGTTATCGGTATCGGCACGGTGACAAGTGCCGTGCGCCCCACATATTCCTTCTGCGAAAACGCGAGCGATGACTCGCTCCGGCTCATCGGCACAACCAGAACCAGATGGACCAGAATCGACATGATGATGGCGATGCCGATCGCCATAAACAACACTCCCTGGGTGCCGACTGGCGCATACTTCGCCAGCAGGATTCCCGCGCCTCCGAACGCGGTGATCCCCCCGACAATCGTCATCGGATTAATAAATCGCGCACCATGAAATCGAAGTGAGT
>JBDSJW010000369.1:0-6733 GCA_039917235.1 Kapaibacterium sp. (SeqCode)
CCCTCCCATATCATCATGTTGGGATTGCGCGGCGTCCGGTCGATATTGGTGGTCAGCGCATCCAGCCAGACGATATCGGCGGCGGTCACTGGATCGATATCGGGGAGGGCGACCGGATCGTAATTAAGCGAGCCGGGGAGATAGCGAAGGCCGACGTTGGTGCCGTGGCTTGCCCGGAGAAGCTCCTGAATCTCGGGATCGCGCTCGCTCCGCCCGAACGCCTCGTCCAGATCGATCAGGGCAACATCGGGGATATCGAACCCAAGCGCGGTCGCAATCCCCCCCACGATCAGCTCCGCGATCAGCGCCTTGGCCCCCTGACCGGCGCCACGGAACTTGGTGGCAAACATCCCCCCCTCCTCCGTTTCAACAATCGCGGGGAGCGATCCCCCCTCACGGAGCGGCGTGATATATCTGACGGCTGTATATGTCGGCAGCATCGGGCTGATAATCCTGTACGGTTGAACATGGAAGGCCCGCGGCACCGGCCTGACGGGACCACGAACCTGATAGCGGCGGAAAGGCCGTGTGATGCGCGCTACGGGTTTCCCCAGATCTCGATCATATTTCCATCGGGATCGGCGATGGCGCAGGTGGCAAAGTATTCCGAGCCCGCCTCGTACGGCTCCATCACTTCGACACCGGCGGCGGTCAGCTTATCGAAGGCATCCTTCACCCCCTTTACCACAAAGCAGAGGCTGATCTCGGCGTATTGCATCTGCTCCTTCCGGCGTGGAGCGCGGCCGTTGCAGAGATAGATCGAAATATCGTTGGCCTCCAGCGACAGGCCGGGGCTGAGCATCTGCTCCCCTTCCCTGAAGCCGAGCATCTCCTTATAGAACCGGGCGGACCGGTCAATATCGCTTACATGGATCGCGATAATCCCCATGTTCCGCACCTGCACAACCGGGACGATCTCGCTCTGAGGTTCCATCTGTTCCTCCATGCTCTTCTCCGTGATGTTGGTTGTCTATCAGGTTCGCGATATGCCGCCGGATCGGATGCTCCGTGCCGGTTATTTCATGTTCAGCATCGGGGTCAGCTTCTGATCGAACGGCGTGATCACGAAGGTGGAATTCTTCGAGTTCACCAGCTCCTTCAGCGTGGAAATATAGTTGTACTGGAGATATTGATTGGTGAGCGATCCGGCGATAATCGTCTGCGCGTCGGAAATACCGGCCGCCTCCACCCGCTTCCGCTCCGCCTCCTGCTTCTCACGCTGGAGGACATATTCCATCTTCTGTGCCTCCTGCTCCGAGGATATCTTCTCGTCGATCGCCGCGCGGACCTTTTCGGGGAGCTGGATATCGCGCAGCAGCATATTCTCCATGGCTATTCCGCGGCTGTTGAACGATTTCACCAGCTTGTCCTGCACCAGCTTCACAAAATCCGCCCGCTGGGTGGAATAGAGCCCGGTCGCGGCAAAGGAAACGGCGGCATCGCGGAGGGCCGAGCGGGTCTCCGGGCGCACCACCCTTTCCACATAATCATTGCCGAGCGTGGAGTATACCTTCGGCGCGCTGGCGGCCGTCAGATGATACTGCACCGTCACCTCCAGCTTGAGCGTCAGGCCATCCTTGCTGAGTACATCGATTGCATCATCCCCGCTCACCTGCCCCTCGTTGGTCTTGCCGGACATCGTGTATACCTGCGTGCGGGCGTCCATCTTGACGATCTCGGTCAGCGGGTTGACCACATGAAACCCGCTCAGAAGCACATCCGGCTCCACCTCGCCGAAAAAGACCTTCACCCCAAGCGATCCGGGATCAACCGTCACAAACGATCCCAGCGCCAGCACAACCACCGCCAGCCCGAACGCGATGATGGCGGCAAACCCCAGCATCCTTCCCGGATGCAGCGTTGCGCCCGTCTTGGAAACCACCAGCCCTCTGCCGCTCTGCGATGCCTTTGCGATGCGAAGAATCACCCCAAGAACCACGAGCCCGATTGCGATAATGAGCGTCGTCATAGCGATCCTTGATTTGATGGCCCTCTCCTGCTCCCCAAGGAACCCCTCGGGATAGCCCTCCATCACCATGCGATACAATCGCCCCTCAGCCACATACTACGAATAAAGCTTCAGCAGGAAGAAGATCAGCACCCCGGTCACCGATACATACAGCCAGATCGGATAGGTCCAGCGGGAGATCTTGCGGTGCGATGGAAACTTCCCCGACAGCCCGAAGAAGAAGCTGGAAAGAATCAGCGGCACCACCACCGCCGAAAGGCTGATATGGGTGATCAGGATGAAAAAGTAGACCGGCCTGATGATACCAACGCCCTGGAAATGACTATCGCCGTGGAAGGAATGATAGGTGATATAGCTGATCAGGAAGAGGGTGGAGCTTATCAGGGCACCAACCATAAACCGCTGGTGAATGCGCTGCTGCTTCCCCTTGATGGCGCGGAATCCAAGGATCAGCAGCACCGTGCTCACCCCGTTGAAAAAGGCATTAAAGGCGGGAAGACTGGCGATAAGATCATTCGAATAGCCGATCCGCTCCTTGAAATAGACCAGCCAGAGCAGGAAGGCAAACACAACCAGGCTGATGGTCATGATCCATGTCATAGCCCTTGTGCTGCTGACCGGTTTCAGCGCTTTGATCTGCATGGGAAAGATTCTCCTGAAGCATGTGCGGGAAGGGGACGGGGGACCCGCCAAGATACGACGGAGCGGGAGAAGTAAGTTGAGGGAGATGGCGGACGGATCGCAACGGTTTGTTGCTGGAAAGGAGGGGCGATGCGGGAGGCTGGCGGTGATCGCGCGCGCAGTCGCGCCGGATCACTTTCCGGCGTCGGTCATGTCGATATCCGCCGGGCGGATATCCTTCGGGATGAACTGGCGATCGATCAGATCGCTCATGGCGATCGGCGTCTTCAGGATGCCGACCTTGATCGCCATATCCCGGATGACGATCATATCCTCGTCGGTGGGGGTAAGCATGCGATAGCTGACGCGGTCCTTCGGCTGGGTAAGGACATAGCGGACGACCTTCTCATCCTGGCGGAAATAGGGAGATGCGACCTTCGCGGCGGCAAGCCTGTGGGTTTCCGCCCACTCCCCGCTTTCGGCGATGCCGCGGACAAGATCGCGCACCACGTCGGGATGCTCCTTGATCAGCTTTTCATGCACCACGAGGACGCAGGAGATAAAGTGCGGCCAGATATCCTTGGCATGATAGAGCACCCGCCCCGATCCGTCCAGCTCCGCCTTCGCGGCATGCGGCTCCCCCACGAAATAGGCATCGATCGCCTTCGCCGCCAGCGCGGCAGGCATATCGGGCGGGGCCATCTGCACGAACTTGATCTCATCCACACCCACCCCCTGATCCTCCATAAGCTTACGGATCACCAGGTACTGATTGCTGTAGATGCTCGGGATGGCGAAGGTCTTCCCCTTCAGATCAACCATGTTCCGCGCCGGAAGATCCTTCCTGACCATCACCGTCGATCCGTCGCGATGCCCCAGATAGACGATCTTGATCGGTAACCCCTGCTCCCGCAGCTTCATTGCCAGAGGGGCAATCATAAAGGTCGCCTCCAGACGCCCCCCCTTGATCGCCTCCACCATCGTCGGAAAATCGGTGAAGCGCTGCGATTGAAATCGCGTGGAACTGCTTGTCTTTGTGGCGAAATCGGTGACGGGACAGGTAAGATGGCACGTTACCGGCAGAAAGCCAACGGTAAGCTGCTGGCGTGGATGCACGGTCTCCTCCTGCCACGGTTTGAACCGGAGCAGCCCGAGAACAACAAGCACCCCCACTGCCCCCACGATCCAGCGGGTCATGGACGATCGAATCATCGTGATAGACTCCGGTTATCAGGCATCGACAAAGAGATCCCCCCGAACATCGCTCCGCTCCTCTTCCAGGCCAAGCTCCGAAAGAAGCCGATGAATCCCATCAACAACCTCCGGGTGCGTAAGATCGCGTGGCCGCGGAAGATCAATCCGCAGCTCGCAACGGATGCGGGCAGGTCTGTCCGACAGGACGATCACCCGATCGGCAAGCTGGGCCGCCTCCTCGATATCATGCGTGACAAGGACCACGGTCCGCGGGCTCTCCTCCAGCATCAGCGCCAGCTCCCGGCGCATCCGCAGGCGCGTCAGATAGTCCAGCGCGGAAAAGGGCTCATCCATCAGAAGGATATCGGTATCCCCCGCCAGGGCACGGGCCAGCTCCACGCGCTGCCGCATGCCGCCGGAAAGCTGATGGGGATAATGGTCCTCAAATCCACGCAACCGTATCAACGTAAGCAGATCCTCCGCCTGCCGGTTCCGCTCCCCCGCATCGCCAATATGGCGCAGCCCCAGCGCGATATTCTCCGCAACCGTAAGCCAGGGAAAAAGCCCGTCGTGCTGATAGACCATGCGGGCGCGCCCCTCGCATCCGACGCGACCGGAAGTCGGCCGCACAAACCCGGAGAGTATGTTCAGGATGGTGGTCTTGCCACACCCCGACGGGCCGACAATGGCGACAAACTCCCCCGGCTCGATATCGAGCGAGAAGCGGCGCACAACCTCCACGCCACCGAAGGAGTGGGAAATATCATCAAGGCAAAGGAGTTTATCGTTCATATCCCCACCGAACGCTTGGTATTCTGGTCAGCCTGAAAAGAAGTCTGTCGATCACAACGCCGATCAGCCCGATCACGATCATGCCCGAGACAAGCAGATCGATTCGCAGGCCGTTGCGGGCATCCCATATCGCGAAGCCCAGCCCATCCCGCCCGGCGATCATCTCGGCGGCCACCACCACAACCCAGGCAAGGCCGGCGGTCACGCGGAGGACCGTGATCACCTGCGGCGCTATCGCGGGGAGCGTCACCCGCATCAGCATCTCCCAGCCGGTAAGGCCGTAATCATGCGCCACGCGGAAATAGACCATCGGGATGGTTGCCACCGCCGCCACCGTCGCCAGGACGATTGGGAAGAAGGAGGCCATGAAGATCAGAAAAACCGCGGGGGAATCGCCGATGCCGAACCAGAGGATGGCAAACGGAATCCACGCCAGCGGCGAAAGGTTTCTGAAGAAGTTGATGGCGGGGAGGAGCGCGGCCCTGGCGCGACCGTAGGAGCCAAGCACCAGCCCGAGCGGAATGCCAAGCACGACGGCTAGGAGAAAGCCCGCGGTCACGCGGAACAGGGATGCAACAAGATCATTAACCAGGCGACCGGTGACGATCTCCTCCACAACTCCCTTCCCCACCGCCAGAGGAGCGGGAAAGAGGGATTCGGGAAAAACGTGCGCGGCGGCAAGCCCCCACCAGAGGAGGAGCGCGCCGATCATCACGGCCACCGGAAGAACCCGTTCCCCTGCTGTGCGTTTGGTTTCTGTCATGTGATCAGCGTGGTCGGAAATGGGCGATACGTCCTCATGGCCCATATAATGGCCCATGCGACGCAACGAAGGAACATGAAACACGTGCCGTCACTGGTTAAGATGACCGGAAGGGCGGGATGTGCACATTATCAATGCGATGTTCTGATGATTTATTTATGAGGATCAGTGGTGAATCATCCGGCCCGCTCCATGGAAAGAAATCCACGGAATGCAACCGGGGGGAGCGTCTTCAAACGCTCCCCCACGATGCTGTCATCATCGAACGCTTTGTTCCACCCTGCTAACTCAGGGGCAGCATGGATCCCAGTACCAGAAGAGGTACGGACGCGGCCACCACGGCCAGAACTGTCCCCATGCCCAGCGGAAGCAGAGGCACCAGCAGCCATTGGCCCACGGAAGGCAGATCCGGCCGCCGTTGCCCCACGGATATCGAATACCGGCCACCGTGACCGAGGCGATGCTTGTCGCGCCGGGCGGGAGAATGTAGGTTGTTCTCCCCTCATTGGTCATCGTCAGATTCTGCGACGGAACAGGCCCCGCCACGCCGTTGAAATCGATGCTATACGGCATGGTCAGCTCTCCAGCGGCCCCTTCGGCCGGCGTCATCACCTTTACATCATACTGACTACCAAGCTGGGCGAGCGCCGAGCTGTGCGTCATCAGCGAAACAAGAGCGATAACCGCGAAGGCAACCATCGCCCGAAGCAAGAAAACGGATGATCGGTTCATATGCTGAAACCTCCCAGAATGAATGATGGATTAGGATCAATGTCTCCTCCCGCTAGAGCCGTTTATGAAGTTCGTCCGATCATCGCAGGCTCTATGTGCGACGGCAAACGGAGATCATAAACAACGAGATTGGACAGGCGTCATGCATGAGAAATAACGTTCCGGGCAATTCTTCATACCGGTGGTTCCGCATACAGCGCAGAACCTCCATGTCATTGTCGGCGAATTGCCACAATGGAAGGACCGAAAGACCATCAGCGGCTGCTGATAGCGATAGCAATCTGAGTGGGAGAAATCAGTTAATGGGAGCGGTTCGTCGATATCCGTGGGAGAATGGACAAATATACCAATATCGCAGTGAAACACTTTCTCGATAATTGCTCAATTAATGTCGAATGTAAAATCGATAATCATCGATTAATTGCATACAATCGATGATTATCAAAGGCTCCTCTCGGGTATTGTATTACATGAAATACAATTGCCATCCCTCGATAAATTCATCGACCGCCGGAAAATCGGTCGGATCAATGCCGGCCTGATAAACGCCATAAAATACAAATACCGCTCCGAGCCTTCCAGCTCGAAACGGTATTATTGTACCCATTGAACGTTCAGTATGCGGGAACGTTCAGGTTCCGTCAGTTCCGAGCTGTCACGCT
>JBDSJW010000370.1:0-8894 GCA_039917235.1 Kapaibacterium sp. (SeqCode)
GGCGGCAACGTAGGC
Organism: Kapaibacterium sp. (SeqCode); assembly: GCA_039917235.1. GTDB lineage: Bacteria > Bacteroidota > Ignavibacteria > OLB7 > OLB7 > JAFDZV01. The sequence continues at coordinate 16 of JBDSJW010000370.1, forward strand.
CAGATCGAGCGCGGCGGAGCCGAGGCGACGGACCGGAATTCCCATCCTGAGAAAATCGGCGAAGGAGTCGATGCAGCCGAACGGGTTTTCCTCCACGTTGTAGGGGAAGCCGGTGACGAGGATCGCTTTTTCAAGATCGGCGTTGGTGCTGACGTTGAGGGACGCGCCGTTCAGAAACGCGCCGCCCCCTTTTGTCGCCGTAAATAATTCGTTTATCTCCGGCCCGTAGATCACGCCGGCCACCGGCTCGTTGTTTTGCACTGCCGCTATCGAGACGCAGTAGAGGGGGATGCCGTGCGCATAGTTCACCGTTCCATCGATCGGATCAATCACCCACGTCAGCGGCTCAAGATCGTAATTGCCGCCCCCTTCCTCCGCCAGAAACCGCGCGCCTTCCAGACGTTCGCCGATCATCTTTTTGATCAGCGCCTCGGAGGCCAGGTCCATCACCGTCACCAGATTATGCTTTCCCTCTTCCTTGAAGGTGATGCCCAGATCCTCGGTTTTCCGCTCGCGAATCAGCGCGCCGGCCGCCAGCGCCGCCTCCACGGCGATATCGAGAAGCGACTGATACTCTTCCCGCGTCCCGTTCCGTTCCGATGCCATCATAATATCCGTGAAATTGCCGGTTGAAATTACTGCTGGCCGTTAAGGATGCGCTCGTAGTACTGCTCGTACAGCGGGACGATATCGCGCGATGAAAACGAATTCTCCGCCCGCTCGCGCGCCGCGCGGCTGAACCGATCGTATTTCTTCCGGTCGCTCAGCAGATCGATTGCGTAGCGCGCCATGCGGTCGATATCGCCGATCTCGCTGATATAGCCGGTGGTGCCGTGGACGTTCAGTTCCGGCAGCCCGCCAACGGAGCTGGAGAGAACCGGAACGCCGCAGCTCATCGCCTCCAGCGCGGAAAGGCCAAAGCTCTCCGACTGGCTTGGCATCAGGAAAATGTCGCACGCGGAGAGGATTTCCACCAGCGCGCTCTGTTTGCCGAGAAATCGAACATCGGCGCAGATATCGAGCTCGCGGCAGAGCCGTTCCGCCTCGGCGCGATCCGGTCCATCTCCCACCATCACCAGTTTCGACGGGACTTTTTCGTGAACCTGCGCGAAGACGCGGATCACATCGGTCACCCGTTTTACCGGGCGGAAGTTGCTGGCGTGGACCATTACCCCTTCGCCGTTCGGCGCGAACTGCGCGCGGAGTTTTGCGCTGTCCAGCCGTTTCCATTCATCGGTATTGACGAAGTTCGGGATCACCTCCACCTGCCGGTCGAGATTGAAATTCGTCAGCGTTTTTTCCCTGAGGAAGCGGCTTACCGCCGTCACGCCATCAGATTTGTCGATCGAGAAGCGGACCAGCGGAAGGAGCGTGGGGTCAAGGCCGATCAGCGTGATATCGGTGCCGTGCAGCGTCGTGATGATCTTGATATCGCGCCCCTGCTCGTTGAGAATCAGCTTTGCGTTGTAGGCGCTGGTGGCGTGCGGGATGGCGTAGTGAACATGAAGGATATCAAGCTCATCGTAGAGAACCACATCGACCATCTTGCTGGTGAGCGAGAGGGAGTAGAGGCTATCCTCGAAGAGCGGGTAATCGGGGAGTTCGACTTCGTGGAAGAAGATGTTTTCCCGATAACCATCAAGCCGGAACGGGAGCGCGTAGGAGATAAAGTGAACTTTGTGACCGCGGGCGGCGAGCTCCTTGCCAAGCTCCGTTGCAACGACGCCGCTACCGCCGTAGGTCGGGTAGCACGTGATTCCAATATTCATGGGACGCGAAAAAACTATGTCCGATCGGCGTTTTTCGCGCGATCGTATCGAGCCTGGCAGTCCGCCGATTCCCGTGCATCTCCGTGAAGTACATCGATGCGCGGGCTGCCCGGATCGTCTTGGTCTGCGGGAGGGTCCGGCAAGATAGGTGAATTCCGGGTACGTGGAGAGTCGGCGCGGCGCCGTTTTTGTATCATTTGACACTTCGTCGCGAATGTATCTCCATTGCCGCATTGCCCGGCGCGGCGGCGGGATACTGAAAGCTGATCGTGGTTCCCGGTTTCTCATCGCTGTCGAGCGTTATGGTGGCTCCGCCGGGAATCTCCCACAGGATCATCAGCGGCCTGGGGGCGGTGGCCGGGCCGGGGCCGGAGGCGGGAGCGCCGTGGCGATCGTTCAGCATCGCTCTAAGCCGCGCGTACTGGAGAAATCGAAGCTGCGCGGAATCCAGCGTGATCGTAACAGCCGTCAGTCCCGATCGGTCAAACCGGAGAAGCCAGCGCTTCACCGGATAATCGCCGTAGCGTCCTCCGTTGAACGCAATCGTTCCCGGCGGTTGTTTTGCGTGACGGTACTCTGAAACACCCTGATGAGAAAGGAAGATCGACCGCGCGATGCCTGGGGATGATCCCCACGGAACATCCATCACGCGATCCAGCGTGTCCGCCTGCCGCGCCGCGCAATGGCTCGCGGCCAGGAGAATAGCGATAGATGATATGCAGCGGATTATCGGAACCATTCCATAATGCGTGTCTGTCGGCGGCGCGAAAATCGCCGGTATCATCCCGCGAAATCCCCGGCCCGATTGTGAGATGATGTAGATGCTTCGTGCCCGATGGCGCCGGATCTATGTTCGTAGCCGGAAAAGTACGAGATTGGAGGGAAGGAACGTCCTTTTCGACATGTCAACGAATCAATCATTCACGACATTAACCGCGAAAGTCCGCGCCGAACTGAAGGTGCGGGGATCGCGATTTATCGGCACTGCCATCCCGGTCCAGGCCAGGGAGGAGGTAGCGGCGGAGCTGGGCGCGATCCGGAAGGAATTCTGGGACGCGTCGCATAACTGCTATGCCTATCGGATGGCGCCGGACGGCCTCAGCTATCGCTTCTCCGATGATGGCGAACCATCCGGCTCCGCCGGAAAGCCGATTCTCTTTGTGATGCAGCAGAAGGAGCTGGTGAACGCCCTCGTGGTTGTCACCCGCTATTTCGGCGGAACGAAACTGGGGGTCGGCGGTCTGGTGCGCGCCTATACCGAGGCGGCGCAGGCGGCGCTGGCGCTTGGGGAACTTCAGGTAAAATATCAGACCGATACGGTGAGGATCTTTACGCCGTACGAGGATATGAGCGTGGTGCGCGCGCTGGTGGAACGCTACGCGGTCCATTTCGAAGAGGAGTTCCGCGATGTGGTGAGCTATGTGATGACGCTCCGTTCCGATCAGTTCGAGGAGTTCTCCGCCGTGCTGACCGATATTTCGCAGGGAAGGGCCGGCCTGATTCGGGTCGATCCGATCACGATCCCCTGATCCTCCCACAGCGGGCAACGTTCATGATCGAGCCTCGACCCAGCAATTGGCATTTTCCCTTTCCGGCGGATGGCCGAGGAATGATCTTCGCTGTTCGTCTGCTGGTCCTTCTTGGTATCGCCATCGTCGGTTTATCCCTTCAGGCCCGGGCGCAGCTTCCAATTGCCGGAGCGGTGCATTTCAGCGAATCGGAGATTCGCGATCTGATCAACGGCCGCTCCGCCGATTCCGCGCGACTGCTGGTGCAGACCGCCTACGTCTCCGACGGCTATCTTGACGCATCGGTGACGATCGATTCGCTTCGTGGCGTGGTGATCGGCGAGGGGAGCCGCTATATGTTCGATCAGGTGAAGATCGCCCCCGATTCGATCGCCGGGATTCTGGCTCGCACGCGCTTTGCGACCGGCGAGCTTACCGGGGAATTTTTCTCGCCGGGGTTGCTTGGGGATTATACACTCCGTCTCGTCAAGGTGCTGAACGATCTCGGCTATCCGCTGGCAAGCGCGCGGGCCGAGCGGCTCGATATCGATTCGGCGCGGCATACGGTCGGCATATCGCTGGCGGTTCGGGATGGCGGGCGCGTGGTGATCACCGCGATCGACGTGCAGGGGAATACGCAGACGCATGAAAGCCTGATCCGCACCGCCGCGGCCATCCCGCCGAACTCCCTCTTCACCGACGATCTGGCGCGCGGCGTCCGTTCGCGTTTGCAACGGTTGAATCTTTTTAGCGAAGTTGGCGAACCGCAGCTTTACCGCATCGATTCGGCCCGCTACGGACTGCTGCTGACGGTGAAGGAGGGGAACACAAATAATTTTGATGGGATTATCGGCTATCAGCCGGCCGATGATTCCTCCGGCGCCGGAAATTTCACCGGCCTTGTGAATGTGGAGTTCAGAAATCTTTTCGGAACCGGACGCCGCGTGGCGCTGCGATGGCAGCGGCAGACGGTCAGCGCGTCGCAGCTTGAGCTTCGTTATCGCGAGCCGTTTATCCTCGGCATCCCGCTCGATCTTGAGCTTTCCTACAACCAGCAGCAGCAGGAGACCACGCCGGTGCTGGTGAGCTACGTGGGACGCGCCGCCCGCGCCGATTTCTACTACGGCCTGACCGATGCTTTTTCGATCCGGCTCGGCGGCGCGCTGGAGGCGACCATTCCGCAGAACGATTCAACCGCGGACTGCTCGCGAAAGCTGCTGAAGAGCAGCACGCTGGAATCGACCTTCGGCATCGTCTACGATACCCGTTCAAGCACCGTCAACCCGGTCTCCGGCGTCCGCTATTCGACGACGGTTTCGATCGGCGCTAAACGGATCAGCGGCCCCGCCCCGTGCGACAGCGGCGTCCCGGCAAGCGATACGCGCCGGCGCTACGAGGTGGATATCGATAATTATATTTCGATCGCCCGCTCCTTTGTTCTCCTGACCGGCGTTCATGGCGGCGAGCTTCAGGGGAATATCCTGGAGGAGAGCGATCTGTTCCGGTTCGGCGGACAGGGAAATGTGCGCGGCTACCGCGAGGATCTGATCCACGCATCGCGGCGGGCGTGGGGAACGCTGGAGACGCGACTGCTGCTGTCGAGCACATCGTACGCGGCGCTCTTTGTCGACGGCGGATATTACCGGCGGGTGGAGGATCAGCTTCGCGGGATTCCGGCAACCGAGGCGTGGCTCCTGGGCTACGGCGCCGGGATTCAGATCGAGACGCCGCTCGGCCTTGTAAGGATCTCCTACGCTCTCAGCCGGGATGATACATTCGGAACGGGGAAAGTCTTTGTGGGGCTGGTCAATCAGTTTTAGCAGTTCACGTTCATTGCTCCCGGCGCGGCCGGCTCATGGTTTCCATGAAGTGGCGGGGAGATTTTGTTTTTATCAACAGCATCTGCACAACGGCATCATGCGTCTTTCATCGATAGTTTTTTCATCGCTTCTTGTTACGCTCATCGTCGTCGGTTGCCAAAATCCCGATCCGGGCAAGCATCCTCCTGATACTACCGCCTACACGCCACCGCCGCCGGCCCCCATTGATACCACGCCGGTTTATACCGTCGAGGTGGTAAAGGAATATCCTCACGATACCGCCGCCTTTACCGAGGGGCTGGTGTATGACGATGGATATATGCTGGAGAGCACGGGAATGCCGGGAACCTCAAGCCTGCGGGAGACCGAGCTTGCCAGCGGCCGGATCGTCAGGAAGTTCGATATGCCGAGGGAATATTTCGGCGAGGGGCTGGCCTATTTCGGCGACAGGCTTTATCAGCTTACATGGCAGAATCAGATCGGTTTTGTCTACGACCGGAAATCGTTCAAACAGCTTGACACCTTCAGTTTCTACGGCGAGGGCTGGGGGCTGACGCACGATGAGAATAATCTGATCATGAGCGACGGCACCAGCACGTTGCGGATTCTGGAGCCGGGGACGCTCAAGGTGAAGGGGACGCTCGTGGTCTTCAACGGCAATCAACAGGTCGGCAAGCTGAACGAGCTGGAATATATCGATGGCGAGATCTACGCGAATATCTGGCAGACCGAGCGGATTGCGCGGATCGATCCGGTCTCCGGTAATGTAAAAGCGTGGATTGATCTGACCGGCATCCTGAAGCCGGCGGAGCGGACGGGACATGAGGATGTGCTGAACGGCATCGCCTACGATCCCAAGGGAAAACGACTTTTCGTCACCGGAAAATACTGGGCGAAGATCTACGAAATCCGCCTGAAGCCCCGTGCCCCCGTCGCCGCTGCGAATGGAGGAGCGGCCGGCAACGGGAAATCGTGAGGATTCTCTGCGCGCCGTATACCTTCAAGGGAACGCTTACCGCGCCAGAAGCCGCGCGTGCGATCTCCGTCGGCGTACATCGCCGGTTCTCCGATGCTGAACTTGAAATTCTTCCGCTCGCCGATGGCGGAACCGGAACGCTGGACGCGCTGATCGCGGCGGGCGACGGTGAGATATATTCGATGACCGCCGATGATCCTCTCGGCGCTTCCAGATCGGTTCGCTGGGGAATCACAACAGGGGGGGCGATCGTGGAGGCGGCGGAGTGCATTCCGCTGGCCGGCGTGCCGCGGGGGCTGCGCGATCCCTCGCGTCTGAGCACCGCCGGGCTTGGCCTGGTCATTCTCGCGGCGCTGGCGCATCGGCCGGAACTGTTGACGATTGGCCTTGGCGATACCGCGACGCACGATTGCGGGCTTGGCATCGGAGGCGCGCTCGGCTATCGTTTTCTCGACAGCAACGGCGGCGCGCTTCCTCCCATCGGAAGAGCGCTGGCGCAACTTTCATCCATCATCCCCCCCGATTCATCTCCCGGCTCCATTCCCGTTCACGTCCTCTGCGATGTCCTTAACCCGCTTCTCGGCCCCGACGGCGCGGCGCGCTGCTTTGCGTCGCAGAAAGGGGGGGACGGGATGACTGTTGAACTTCTTGAGGAGGGGAGCGCTCGTTTCGCGAAGATTGTCGCGCGCGATCTTGGTCGGTTGGTCGCGGATATTCCGGGGGCCGGGGCGGCTGGCGGACTTGGTGCCGGCCTGGCTGCGTTTCTCGGCGCGGAACTGCATGGCGGCGGCGCGGCGGTGCTGGATGCCGTCGGGTTCAATAAGCGGCTTGCGGGGATCGATCTGGTGATCACCGGCGAGGGGAGCATGGACAGAAAAACGCTGCTGGGAAAGGGAGTCGGTCTGGTGATTGAGCGGGCGCGCGCCGCCGGCGTTCCTGTGCTTGTTGTCGCCGGGAGAATTGGTCACGATTTACCGATCGGATCGATGCCGGGAATAGGTCTGCTGGAGCTTGGGGATGATGGGGAGATTCGTCCCTTCGACACGCTTGCCGGCGTGATTGCGAAGGGACTCGACGGCGCATTGCGGGGATTCCGCTGATAGATCGTTCGCCCGTTCTCCGCTTAGACTTCCTCGTCGTTCTGGAGATCGGCCAGCGCTTCCTCGCGCGTTTCGTAGATATAGAGAACGCGATCGAGCTGGGAGATCTTGATAAAGGAGACAAGCTTTTCCGACATCCCGATGAAGATCGCCGCGCCGCCGGCCGTCTTCATCTCGCGATGCGCCAGGAGCATGGCGCTCAGCCCCGCGCTGTCGCAGAAGATGACTTCCGCCAGATCGATAAAGAGGACTTCGATCCCGGAACATGTATGGATCAGCAGCTCCGCCTTGAACTCCGAGCTTGTGGAGGCATCCAGGCGGTCTTCATGAAGGCGGAATGTAGCGTTGTTATCGTCGTGATCGAGCGTGTAGCGCATGGTACGAAGGTAGAAATAGGCTGAAGGTTTCGTAAGAAATCGCCCCCGGATCTGGGCGCGGCAATGGTGGAATTCCCAATCCACTTATATGCCAACTCAAAGTAGCATATCGTTCTGAATTGCGAAACGGTCACGCGCGCGGATGGCTCACAACATTTCGTAATAGGGGGAGTCGGAGGGCTACCTACTCCCACCGAACCGCATCCGCCGGAAGCACGCGGGCGGCGCGGATCGCCGGATAGAGCGCAGCACCCAGCGCAAGGAGGAGGGCGGTGGAGGAGATGATCACGATATCGGTCATGCGAAGCTCCACCGGAATCGCCGGGATCATGTAGACTTCGTTGTTGAGCTTGAAGATGCCGAACTGCATCTGCGCCAGCGTTGCGCCGATGCCGATCACCATCCCCGCAAGCGTCCCCACCACGCCGATCATTCCCCCTTCCAGCAGATATGTTCTCAGAATCGTCCGGTCGCTTGCCCCCATCGTCTTCAGAATGCCGATATCGCGTCGCTTCTCCAGCACCGTCATCGTCAGCGAGCCAAGAACGTTGAAGACGGCGACGATGATGATCAGCGAGAGGATGATAAACGCGGCCCAGCGTTCCAGCTCCATCACCGCGAACAGATCACGATGAAGATCCTGCCACGATTCCGCGCGATAGCCCGGCCCAAGCGCGGCCCTGAGCCGGTCGCGCACCTGATCGGCCACCTGAAAATCCTTCAGGCGAATCTCTATTCCCATCGCCCCTTCATCCACGCCGAAAATCCCCCGCGCCGTCCCCATGTCGGTATAGGCGTAGTAGGCGTCGTACTCCTTGTTGTTCGATGAAAATGTGCCGGTCACGACGCACTGGATGGTGGTGGGCTGCGCCATCTGCGTCAGCGATTCCTCCAGGCCGACCTGGCTGAGAATGGAGATCGTGTCGCCGATCGAAACGCGAAGTTTGCTCGCCAGCCCCGCGCCAAGGACCATCGGATGCGGGATGCGCGGCGTGGCATCGGTAAAGCGGCCGGCCAGCATTTTATCGCCAAGGCCGATCGCCGTGTTTACATCGGCCTGTTTCATCCCGCGAATCAGAATCGCCTTCACCCCTTCCTGATGGAGAATCACCGAGCGACCCGAGACATACGGCGCCGCCGCCGTCACCTCCGGCATCTTTCTGATGATCGGGAGAAGCGAATCGGGGGAGAGTGTGTTATTGACGACCGGGGTAACACGGACATGAGGATCGAACCCGACCAGCAGCCCCTTGACGATGCCGTTGAACCCGTTGAAGACCGAGAGGACGCAGATCAATGCGCCGACCCCGACCTTGATGCCGAGCATGG
>JBDSJW010000371.1:0-15030 GCA_039917235.1 Kapaibacterium sp. (SeqCode)
CCCATGTATCGGCGGCGGCGGCGGCAAGCGACCCCAGATAGGCGATAACGATTGAAGGATCGGGATGGAAGTAATGGATGATGACGATGATCCCGGCAATTCCCCCGTTCGCCCAGACCTGGCCGGCATCGCGCGTAGAGCCCTTCTCAAAGATCATCTCGGTCCGCTCGCGCTCCTTCCGTCCCCGTTGCGGCGAGAGCCTCGACAGGAGGCTGCTGAGGAGGAAGAAGGCCATCAGCGCAACGCTCCACGAAAGGCCGCCCAGCCCGAAGACCACGCTCCCCAGCGCAAACGCGGCCCACGCGCCGGATGGCTTCAGCAGACGAAGGAACACCGCCAGAAGCGCCACACTCCCCGCGGCCGCAATGCCGATGACAAGCCCGAGTTGAAAAGAGGACATGGCGGAAAATAAAAATGCCTCGACGAATCGAGGCATCTAAGTGCGGAAGGCGGGACTTGAACCCGCACGCCTTGTGAGCACCACCCCCTCAAGATGGCGTGTCTGCCAATTTCACCACTTCCGCATTTAAGGGGCCACAAATATACACCAGCGCTAACGGGACGTGCAAGAGGAGAGAATAAATCTTTGCATTTGCATACATCCTTGAACTTCGGGGATTTCGTGCAACAGGAGGCGTAAGGGGATGTTTGAAACATCCCCCGACGGTCGTTCCGTTAATGCCGCGCCACCCCGCCATCCACGTTGATGGTCTGCCCGGTGATGATCGACGATTCCGGCGATGCGAGGAACGCCACAACCTCCGCGATATCCTCCGGCTCATCCGCGCGCTGCACCGCCTGCTGCGGCAGCAAATGCTCCAGAATGCTCCCCACCAGCTTCTCATTCGCCGGACGCTGCGTGGCGGTAAGCCCCACGGTGATAGCGTTGACGGTGATGCCGTATTTCCCCACCTCGCTCGCCAGCGACCGGACAAAGCCGATCACTCCCATCTTTGATGTGATATAATGGACCAGATACGGCGTCCCCAGCCAGATCGTATCGCTGCTCAGGGCGATGATCCTTCCAAAGCCCTGCGTCTTCATCGTCGGCAGAACCGCCTTGGTGGTCAGAAACAGGCTGTCCAGGTTGACCGAAAGCATCCGCTTCCACTCGTCGAACGAGATCAGCTCGAATGGCTCCTCATGATAAAAACCGACGTTGTTGACCAGAATATCGACCCGGCCGAACTGCTCGATCGTCTTCCGCACCATCTTCTGCGTCTGCTCCTCGCTGGTGGCATCCACCCGCACCGCCTCGATCTCCCCCCCCGCCTCGCGCACCCGCTCAATCGCCTCCGACGCATCGGCGATATCGGCAATCATGATCTTCGCGCCTTCGCGCGCAAGCCGCTGGCAGAATGCCTGCCCGTTGCCGACCGCGGCGCCGGTAACAATTGCGACCTTATCCTTCAGTTTCATGCTAGTCCTGTATGGTTGAGCTCAGCCGGTTCGTACAATCGCAACCGGCGTAAGGCCGGCGAATATACGGGAAGTAGCGCCATCGCCATCGGGGGGGAAAGGGGACTATTCACGGCGGATCGACGCGAGCGTGAATGGAACGCCCCAGTAGCGCGCATTGTCCGCCATCGCTCTCGCCGTCCCCCTGAAAACCACCCGAAGGCTATCCACGCGGAACTCCCCGGGGAGGCTATCGGGAGCATAGCGCGTGTTCCGGTCGGAATCGGGGATGATGGCGTACATGGTGGAGCCGACATGATAGATCATGCCGTGCGTATCCGGCAAGGCGGCGGAATCGGTGGTGGCCACGCGGGCGCAGCCAAAGCCCGCCGGAAGTATCACCAGAAACATAATGGCTGCAATCGCAACCGGACTGAACGATTTCATCTACTCTCCAATAGTGATGTGGGATGGAACCGGAACCTGCCGGCGCAATCCATCCCCATTGCCATATTACCAAACGTTCTCTATTATAGCGCCGAATTCCCTGAAACCTGCAAACGCTGGGCGGCCTGCCCACATCCTTTCAGGGAGAGCCCTTATATTAATAATATTATAACGGCATGCACCCGATCGACATGCCGTTGATATTCCCCGACCTGAAATCACATTCCCCGCAGTTCTACCAGCAACAAGATGACGCAACGACAGTTCGAACAGGCGTTTCGTGCCATGGCGATCGCTATCGCCATAATCATCCCAGCGCTCGCGAATGCCCAGACCGGCTGGGAACAGATAGGCCGCAACGATAACCGCGCGGCCCGCAAGGCGTTTCTCGACGTATTGCAACGCGACAGCATAAATCCCGACGCGCTTCGCGGAATGATTTATCTCTCCGAAGTGGAGGGAGATCAATTCCACTACGGCACGTATATCAATACGCTGCTGCGCCATAATCCGGACGAGCCGACGCTCCTCCTCTTTCAATCGATGTTCAGGGGACCGTACGACAGCATCATCAATTCCAGATCGTTCAGCGAGGCGGGGAAAATATACGCCCGGATGCAGAAGGCGAACGAACTCCGCGACGACAGAAAATTCAACGAGCAGAACAGGATCTATCAGGATCTGTTTCCAGTATATCAATGGAGCGTAATCGGTCCGTTCAACAACCTTGCCGGAAGCGGACATATTACCCCGTTTCCCGTGGAAGGGGAAAAATATGATCCGAAAAAAATATACACCGATGAAACCGGCATCGATCTGACATGGCTTACCCCGCGACATTGCGGTGATTACGGCCATCTTGTATTTACCCGGCATCTTAACGGCGGCTATAACGACACCTATTACGCCAATTCATTTATCGAACTGCCGGAGAAAAAATCAATCCAGCTCCGTCTGGCCCGATCCAGCGCAATGAAAATATGGCTGGATGACTGCCTGGTCTTCAACAACCCGGATGCCGTCTCACTGGATCACGACGGGGAGATTATCAAGGTCGATGTTCCGGCGGGAATGCACCGGATTCTTCTCAAATATTCCGATATGCCCTCAAGCGAATCGGATGAGGAGAGTGAGGATATTTTCAGTTTCTACGATCATCCCGATTATTCAAGCTCGGATTTCTATCTCAGAATCACCGACGACGCGGGCATCCCCATCCAGAATTTTAAATCCGCATACGCGGCGGATTATACTCCCCGGCAGTATACCGCCACGATTGAACAGAACAGGGTGATCGATTATTTCAGGCAGCGCGTCGCGGCCGATCCAAAAAGCTGGTTCGATTACTATGCGCTCTGCAAAGCCTATCTGCAACGAGGAAAAATCGCTGATGCCGAGGAATTTTTCGACGCGGCAAAGCGCAAATTTCCCGACAACGTCCTGATCAAATACCTTGCCGCGAAGTCGCTTGCCGCGAACCAGAAACTGGAAACGGCCTACGAGACGCTCCACGGAATCGACCTGGAGAAAAACCCGGTCTTTGCGATTCTCTACCAGAAACTGGATGAGATTGATCCGAAGAATGATGAGGAGCATTATCTCTCAGCGCTTGGAACGCTCAGAAAAATCGCGCCGTCGAACGATCAGATGATCGGCCTGTACGTGCATTTCTACAAGCGGAGGGATCTCGACAAGGATCGCGATACATTTATCGATGAGACGATCGCGGCATTTCCGACATATACCGAATGGCTTGAACCGCAGAAATCGAGCCACGATGCCGACGAAAATTCCGTCAGCGATGAGGAACGGAAGCTCCTTAACGACAGTCTTCTGGGGGTGCTTAAAACGCATTTCAACTCGAATAATTATGATCACGTGATCAGCTATTTCGGCGAGCAGAAAAATCACGACGCGCTTCGGAAGATTTACGATGAGCTGCTTGGCATTTTCCCCTTCTCCACTCGCAGACGGATGGAGAAGGCCTCCGATCTTTTCCAGGCGAAGAAATATGATGATGCTCTCCGCACCATCGACACAATGTTTACGATCTCGCCGAATGATGAGGATGCGCTGGAACTGTCCGGTGACATCTACAACGAGATGAAGGACAAGCAGCGCGCGCTGGAATATTATCGTCGGGCTCGAAATGTATCCCGATCGCGATATGGGAAATCGTATTCGGTCGACAGGAAGATTGAGAAGATCGAGGGGCCGAGAAGCTACAAGGCGCTCTTCTCCACAAAGCAGTTCAGCGATATCCTGGACTCCACCAACTGGAACGATAAATTTCCGAACGACGAATCGGTGATTCTGATGTACACGAAGGATATCATGCTGGACACCAACCAGCAGATCACGGAATATCACCGGATGATGGTGAAGATTCTGACGGCGGCGGGAGCTGATTTCTGGACACAGTATGATTTCAGCTTTATGGGATCAATTGATTTTGTGAAGGTGATTAAAGTCAATGGCGCGGAAATCATTCCCGATAGAAGGGGGGAATTCGTGGTGTTCAAGAATCTGGTTCCCGGCGATCTGATCCAGCTTGAAGCGCAATCGCGCGAACGGCCGTCGTACTATCTGAACAACGGATATTACGACATGTCGAATTTCTCGTTCGAGGTGCCGGTGAATTATGCGAAACTCCAGGTTCTTCTTCCACACGGCAATTATCTCGGCTATCAAATGCACAGGCTGGAGGATCGCCTTGCGAAATCAACTTCCGGGCTCTACGATTCCTATACATGGCAATATTCCGGCATCCCGAAAATCGAGCATGAGGAGGCAGTGATCGACCGTTCCGACCCATATCGGAATATTTTCATCAGTACCGTGCCGGACTGGTCGCGCATTGTGAAGTGGTACAACAAAATGACCTATCGGAAGCTGGAGCCGACGTATGATATCCGGCGGCTTGTGGAGAGCATTGTCAGCAATGACATGCCCGACAGCGCAAAGGTGATTGCACTCTATAATTACGTTACCAGGGAGATCAATTATTCATCGGTCCCGTTTCTTCAGGGGGCATATATCCCAAAGCGCGCGGATCTGACGCTCTCGGCAAAAATTGGCGACTGCAAGGATGTGGCGACGCTGATGATCTCGATGCTTCGAGCCGCCGGGATCGATGCGAACTATGTGCTGGTGCGGACCAACTCCTACTCGCATCAGCGTTTTCTGCCGAGCCTCTACTTCAATCATGCAATCGTCGGCATGAAATTGAACGGCACAATGCAATATCTGGATCTGACGACGAATTTCTGCCCGCATTACGTTCTGCCGGAGGATGACGCGGGAGCCTGGGGACTGCTGATCAAGGATGGGGAAAAGGACCTGGTCCGGCTGCCGGATGATTATATAGATCCCGCAAAGAATACCATCAAGGTGGAGGCGGATGCCCATCTGAACCTTGATCGATCGCTCGATCTGAAGGTCACGGCTCTCCACCCCGGAAATGCCGGCGAGGATATCCGTTCAAGGGTATATTCCTGGACATCGACGGAGTTCAAGAATTATCTTCTTGCGTCGATGGGAGGAAATTCGATATCGGATCTGAGCCTTGTGGACTGGAAGCTGGAGAATCAGAAGGATATTACCGAACCGCTCCACTCCAATTATGTGTTCAATTCATCGCGCTACTCGGACAAGGTCTCCAATCTGCTGATCTTCCGGATTCCGTATATGATCTCCATACCATCCAGCAAGACGATTCTGGGGAAAGTCCGTCATAACGATCTGGATCTCAGGGAGATTGCTCAGATAGAGCCGGTCCGCCAGCGGATCGATCTTCATTTCCCGAAAGGATATAATCTCACGGAATTCCCGCAGGATATATCCGTCAAAAGCAGATTCGGGCTGTATACCGTCTCCTTCAAAAAACTCCCCGACGGGATTGCCATCGAGAAATACCAGCAGTTCTTTATGAGCATTATCCCGGTGGATGAATTTCCGGCATTCAAGGATTTCTATCTGAAAATCCTGGATATCGACGCCGCGAAATATGCTGTCATGGGAAAGCGGCCGTAGCATTATTCATGGGGGCAATTTATCGATTGCCCCCATGAGGATTCATCCATTTCATTGGATTATTCCGAATGTAGTTCCGAAGGTAGCGCAGTTCTCTTTCATCGCGGATGATGTGCTTTCGGTAGTTCGGCTGCCATATCTGGCTTCCGCCGGTGCCCGCCAGCGTGTTAACCCGTTTGGATGTATTCATCTTGAAATAGCCGATGATGTTCGGCAATATCATGCGGCGGCGACTGATACGATATTCCTTGGATGGCATGAGCGGATTGCCCCAACGCAATCCCAGCCTGACCAGATCTTAACCATCCTCCCCTCCACAAGGCGACCTCCCCCATAACTTCCTTACGCCCCGGCCAGGCCGTTTCAACGCGCGATGACAACTGTCTTGCGGTGGAATGAAACAGAACCCACGGTCGATGGTTATTGCAGATGAGTGGCGAAACTCGACATCTCCCGGATCGGGCGCCTCCCTCCCCCAGGAACAGCCGATGGCGAACAGATTATCTGATCATAGCGACGCGGATCTCTACCGCATGCTCCGAGGCGATTTCTCCACGCGGGAAGCCGCGTTTGGTGAGCTTTATTCTCGGCATGGTTCGCGGATCTATCTCTATTGCCGGAAAATCATGGGGGATCAGCCCTCCGCCGATGACGCGTTTCAGCAGACATTTCTCCGATTTCTCCAGAGCGCGGAACACGACAGGCTGATGACCAACCTCCCGGGCTATCTCCTCAGAATCGCCCGGAATGTCTGCCTGAACGCCAAGAAACGGATGGGGTATATCTCCGTTCCGCTGGAGGAATTTCAGCTTTCGGTGGAGGATATCTCGCTGGAGACGAAGGAACTGGCAACGATGATCAACGCGGCGCTCGATCTGCTCCCGGAGGATTATCGCGAAGCATTCGTGCTTCAGGCCTACAACGGGCTGTCGTACAGGGAAATCGCCGAGGTGATCGATCTCCCCATTACAACGGTCCGCAACAGAATCGTCAGAGCAAAACAGAAAATCAGGGACATTCTCTCCCCCTATCTCGCCGATTATCGCGGATGAATCATAGCGGATATCAGCATGGATGAGCCAACCAACGTTACACCGTCCGACCTTCTCTATCTGTTTCTTGATGGGGAAGCCGACAGCATGCAGCAGACGATTCTCTTCGGCGCGCTCGCGGGCGATGGCGAATTGCAGGCGGAGTTTGCACAGGCCCTGCACATGCGGTCCGCGCTGGAACGCGAGCGGAATGAAATTCGTCCTCCCGCCGCCGTCACGCACGATCTCTTCGCGAAAGCAGGATTCGGCGCGCCGATCGCGGAATCGACGGAGCCGGCGGCATCCGATGTGATCGGCGGTTTTCTGGGTCGCTTCGGCATTCCGTTTCTCTGCGCGGTCGCCGGGGCGTTGATCACGGCTCTTCTCTTCGGATCGATCTACGGACATGAGATCGATGCATTGAAACGGGAGATGGCGATGACCGCGCGATCAGCCGCATCGCGGCACGGCGATGAAGCACGGGCGCCGCGCGAGCCGGTAATGACGCTGAACGCGCATGTGGGAAATGAGATATCCAACACTAAAGCTACCGAGCCGCTGACCCGGACAACCACGACACTATCACATGCAGGCGGACGCGGGGGAACAACAGGATATTCTCCAACGAAACATCCCCGGCAGCTATCGCGGGGCACGCAAATTTCAGCGATTGCGCCACGCGAACCGGAAAGCGATGCGCCCGCCGAACATCCGGTTATCAGCTCAACGACCGTTCGATCGCTGCCGCCGGAAATCCACGGAAGCACCGGGGTGACGATTGCCTCCATCGATCCAATTTCGCGACCCCATCCGCTCGCGATGCACGAGGATAACGCACATATTCCCCTGCATCGATATTCAGCGCGGCTGCGCGGCATCACCGATCTCCGGTTCTATCCTGACAGGGAGATGAAGGGATCGCTGCAACCATGGTACGGCAACGCCAGCATGGGGGGGCAATACTATCTCTCCGAACATCATGCGGTCGGCATCGAAATCGGCGAAGACAGGATGCCGATGTATCGCTCCAGCGGAGCGGATTTCGTGCGCGACGACAGGCTTTTCTGGGGAGGCGGCACCTATCAGTTCCGTATGGACCGGATCGAGCCGCTGGGGGGTGTTCAGCCATTTTTCGAGGGGATGGCCGGGGCCACTGTCATGGGGCCGATCGGCAAGGGAATGGTCGGAATCAGCTATGCGCAGGAAGGGAATGTCAGCATGGGAATCGGAATCGAGGGGACGGCGCTGCTCTATCGGCTGCATGGGCTCTGGTATTCCACGGAAAAAACCGGCGTGGCCTATCTCGTAAATGTCCATTTCTGACATCAGACTGTTGAAGGATATTTTCGACACGCATATTTCTGATAGCGAAATATCAGCCGGATATTTTCAAAAAATCTGGGTAGCGACTCATTTTGCGATCAAAGATTCTGTTTGTCATCCTGACGCGAAGCGGAAGAGCCAACGGCCTGCGAAGCGCATCTCGCAGGTCCGTACGTTCGAGATTCTTCGCGTTGCTCAGAATGACAAAACGAAGTTATCGAATGGTCCGCATTCAAAATAAGTCACTGCCAAAATCTGAATTGCCGGAAGGGATGATTATTCGGATCACGTTGCGATTATCTCCATGCATGCTGCACTGGAAATATTTCAGAAACGCTCCGGCGATGATTCCGCAGCATCTTCCGGCCACGCACGCAAAGGAACTACGTCAATCATTTATCATACTGGAAATGCCATGAAACGATCTATCATCCTGCTCGGGATGTTCCTTATCTCGCTGATCGCGGGCGCCTGTCGCGACGGCAGCATTTTCCCGATCGATCCATCAAGCGACAATCGGCCGAAGGATTCGACATCGCGGGCAACCAGCCCCATCCCCGCCGAATTTATCGGCAAGCAGTGGAATCTGACGGCAATCGAAATTATCAACCGCGGGATGGTGATCCTGCCGGTGCAGCCATTCTCCCTGACATTTACCGACGGATCGCATCTCAGCGGCCTGGCGGACTGCAACAAGTACGGCGCGGATTATACCACAAAGGCGAACAACGGCATTACCATGTCGAACATCATCGCCACGCAGGTTGCCTGCGAGCCCGATAATGGAGCGCCGGAATATATGAGCGGGCTGCAAACCGCGATGTCGTATACAATCTCGGGAAATGCGCTGCGGATTTATTACGACAGTGGCAGAAAAGTTCTGATTTATAAACTCCTGGAGGCGCCGCCGCCGGGCAATATCATTAACCTGACGCTCAGGAAAGTCTCCGGGATAGAATTCACGCTCTCGACATTCGAATCAATTCCGGGTAAACTTGTTGGAGCGCGCACACAGGACCCCGTGCCGGACGACCAGCGATTTACGATTCAGTTCAGCGCAACCGGAGCAAATACATTAAAGGGATCGGCCAACTGCAACACCTACAGCGGCAATTTCAGCGAGGGAGCGAATAATGCGCTCGCCATTTCCAGCATAAGCTCCACAGAGGCGCTGTGCGGAGTGCAGAGCGATCTGCAACAGAGATACTACGACGCGATCCAGGGAGCGGTCAGCTATCTGGCAACGATGGAGGATGGGCAGATGATGCTCCGAATCTATTACGACAGCGGTCACGCGGTGCTGAATTTCGTCGCCCTGCAATCCCCCCCCACGTCCGCCAATCAGTTGAAGGGGCATTTCGGCGAGAAGTGGCGCCTGACGGGATATGGCCCAAGCGGCGGCGATGTCACCAACCCGGTGACCTACGATGGCCGAACGCTGGAGCTCACCTTTGTTGATGATCACACAATCACGGGGAACGCCTATTGCTCCACGTTCACCGGAGAATATTCGATCCATGATTATCTCGGGCTTTCCATGATAAATCTCAACTGGCCCACCACGACGCTATGCCAGGAGGACGAAGCGTTTATGAAGGATGCCCTGACAACAATGGCGTTCTACCAGGTGAGCGACGGCACACTCGAGCTTTACTATCACGGTAAGATGGATGTCCTCTACTTTGTGAAGGAGTAGTAATCCCGCACGCAGTGTTGATGAGGTGTCGGGGTGCGATGCGCAATCATCCACCCCGATCACCCGCCGTTCAGATCCAGCCGCCGCAACGCTTTCCTGTAAATCAGCCACACCAGCCCTCCCAGAATCAGCAGCCATATGCCGCCGCGCAGGAGCGTTGCCATGATAAGCGATGGCTCGGGATCGATCAGCAGCCTGGCGGGATAATACATCATCACCGGAAACGGCGTAAGCTCCACCGCTGCCCGCGCGCCGGCCGGCCAAAACCCCAGCGGAACCGCACCGCCACCGAACGTCAGAATGAGCAGGCCGATAATCCAGACGAACGCCGTGGAGCGCTCAATCCAGAATGTGGCAAGCCCCGCAATCGCCTGCAACGCGAAATAGAGAAGCGAACGGAGAAGAAACGCCAGGATAAACACGATCACGCCAAGCGGCCGCACCGCGATGGTCCCGGAGGCAATCCACGCCACGATAAACGCGGCAGGAAACGCCACCGCAAACGAGAGGACGGTGTTCGCCATCACCACCGCGAAACGGGCCAGCAGATAATCGTACGGTCGCGCAAGAGTGATAACGATATTGCCGGAGATCACATCGTTCTCAATATCAAGCTGCGCCTCCGTCTGCACGGCGAAATAAAGCGTCTGCGCCGCCGCCAGAAACCATATCAGCTTTGTCCAGTCCAGCGATTCCCCGTTCAGCGATGAAACCGCGGTCGTGCCGACCGTTATCTTCCAGACCTGAAGAAGAACGTAGAAAAAAAGGATGATGGTGCCGTTGCTCAGGACAAAATCCCACGTGTACGCCGTAAGCTGCCGCAGCTCGATCCGGAAGATCGACCAGTATTTACCGACCTCGCGAACGAGCGAATGGGAATGATGCTGGCGCATGCCGCGTAATGATGTTGTTTGTGGGAGATGTTTCGGGAACGTTTGAAACGTCCCCCGACGACTGTTTAACAACGATCAGATGTAAGGCCGATGACATTGTTTTTTCTACAAGTACCGCAGACTGTTCAAGGACGATCAGATGCAAGGCGACCGAGCCTGAGCGATTGAGGCGTCCTCCCGGACGCCGCAGTGAGCGATGGTGAAGGCCAACGCCGCAGATGACGTCCTTCAACAGTCTGCCCTCAGTAAAGGCGCGTTGCGCTTCTCCCCTGCACCACCTTCCAGTAATCGATCTCCAGACCGATGCTGCCGGTGGTTGCCCGGCGCTCCGCGTGCGTCAGAATAATCTCCCCCTCCATCAGCGGGCTGCGGCAGACAAACGTATGGTACTCCCCCGATTCGCCGCACGGATCCAGCCCCTGCTCCCCCAGATATTCGATAAATTCCTTCGTGATATCCCTGCCGAGATATGCCTCGCTGATCCGCCGCTCGATCTGGATGATCACCGAGCGCATCGCCCGGCGCTGCTCCTCGATCAGCAACGCCGTCGGGATTCCCCAGAGAGGGAAAATCGGACGGATTGAAAAATCGGAGGTGATATTCTCAAACCATTCACGATGCTCGCGGAGATAGATATCACCGAAGATGCCGCAGGTGATCCCCTCGGAACGGATATCGAACAACGTGTTCCGGAGCGCTCGCTCGTACGTGGCATATGTTGCGCGGACTTTCAGCAGCGGAATTCCCACAAGCCGCGCCTGTTCCTCAATCAGCTCCGGCGGCAGACGATGGGACATCACCAGATCGGTCTCCTCATCGATAAACGTCACCAGCAGCTCGCACTCCATCCCCGCCTGCAACGCCCGCTGAAGCGCATAATGGGAATCCTTGCCGCCGGACCACATCGCAAATGCGCTGCTCATTCCCTCCCCTCCGTCACGATCCCCGACCTTCCGGTCCAGAGCTCCATCTCACGATTTCCGAGCACGGGAAGATCGGTTTCGCCAGTGGCAAGCGAGCGCTGCATGTAGGGGACGCAGAGACCGCAGCCGGTACCGAGCGCGCAGAAATTCTGCAACGCGGCAACCGTCGCGCAGCCGTGCGCCCCGGCAATTGCCAGCGCCGCCGCGAACGGCACACCATGACAGAGACAGCGGTTTACCGCCATCCGCTCCTCCAACTCTGTTCGATTCGGTTCATACGGCAAAATAGTGCAAAGCGTCCGCCACTCCACGGCATCAACCCGTGTTGAACGCAATATCAGCCTGTTGAATTACTACAGATGCCCAGACTGTTCAAGGACGATCAGCTGCAAGGCAGCCGAATCTGAGCGAATGAGGCGTCCTTCTGGACGCCGCAGTGAGCGAATGATGAAGGCCAACGCGGCAGATGACGTCCTTCAACAGTCTGAGATGAAACGGGTTGATTTCTGTCGAAGATGGAAATGATTTGTGCGATGATGATCAGTCACGAAGGGGTGATGGCCGCGGTAACGCCACGGAGAGATGCCGGCGGCCACGGCAAATGCTCTATCAGCCCCCCGCCTCCTGCTCCAGATGTAGCCGTCCCCACGCCCCCTCATCGCCGATCGGGCCAAGGCGAAGCGCGTGGAGAACATCATCCACATATTCCTCCCGCCGCATTCCCACCAGCACGCAGTCCACGCCATCCACGCCAAGCAGCATCCGTATCGCCAGCGATGAAAGCGTCCCCTCCGCCGCAACCCCAAGCGCAGCGGTGATGGATTGCTTGATCTGCGTGGAGCGCTTCTGCGCGTCGCGACTGTAGTGGACGGCAATCGCCTGAAACAGGGCGCGCGCGGCCGCCACGTAGCCGTTGTACCACCCCAGATGCTCCGGCGTCCCATGCTCCCGGAAATATTGCGCGGCAAACCCCAGCCGCGGGGCGAAGTGCTGCGAAAGGATATCGTTGAAATGTTCTATTGAACCAAAGGTCTCCCAGTGCTCCCGCATCGTGGCGCCGACGGAGATAAATTCCCGCAGCGCGCGCGTCCCCTCGGAATCGGCGGCAAAATGCGCCAGCGTTGTTCCGGCAAACTCGGTCTCCATCACCGTCAGCTTTTCGATTCCATCGGCGATATGCGTTTCGCCGAGCGGCATCGACGCCAGGGGGAAATCGGCAAGACGCATCAGCTCAGAGCCGATAATGGCGTTCAGCGGACGGTTGATCAGCACGCCCAGATGTTTCTCGCGCGCCAACCCGATCAGCGTCCGATCTCCCGATTGATTTTTTTCGACGGCAAATCCGCGCTCCGCAAGGTTTGCGGGGAACTGAATCGCGGCAAAATGATGCACCAGCGAAATCCTCTCGGCGATGCCGACGCATTCCTCCAGCGATGTAAAATCGGCGACATCGGCGGAATGCGGGAAGCTGTTGGAGGATATTCCGTACCACGCTATCCGCCCGCGCTCCACCTCCGTCTCCAGATATGCGAACGCATCGTGAATGCGCCGGTAATATTCCTTCCGCGCCGCCTCGATGCCGATGCCCGACTTCACGGCCCAGTTCAGATAATATTCGGGATTGTGGAGCAGATAAAGATCGATCGTGGAGAGTTTGAGTCGCGCAAGCGAGCGGGAGATCTGATCCTCCAGAAATTCCGGCGCTATCGAGTGCCAGAGCCCCGGCGAATATTCCACCACATCGGGAAAGCCGCTCCCCGCTCCGGCACGCTCGCGCGCCATCGTGTAGTTGCTCCCCTGGATATACCCCCCCTTGCTCACCACCACGATCTGCCCGCGGGAGATCGATCCGGCGCGCTCAAGTTCATCGATCGTCTCGCCGATCAGCTCCTCGCTTCCGCCATCGGCATAATTGGCTGATGTGTCGATCAGGTTGATGCCCTCCGTCAACGCCCTGCGAAGCCCCATATGGTGCGCCTCCACGCCAACCGACATGCGATATCCCCCGGAGCCCGCCCCTGAAACGCGCAGCCCCGTGCGACCAAGCAGCGAGGAATAAAGGCCGGGATGAGCCGCGTGATATTCCGCCGTGAGACTTTCTGTTGCCCGCATCGTTTTTCCTCTCTCGCGATATACTGAACATGAAACGGAGAACGCCACTCCCCCATCGATCCAATGCTACCAGACTGTTGAACTACTACAGATGCTCAGCCTGTTCAGGGAGGATCAGCCGCAAGGGCGGCCGAATCTGAGCGAATGATGAATGTCGGGGGACGTTTCAAACGTCCCCCGACGCAACGGATGACCTCCTTCAACAGTCTGCTACGGAAGGTGCAAAAGCGCTTCGATTGCGGGGGTTCTGAAGAAGAGGAAGAGAAGCCCCCACATCACAACGGAGAAGGAGGTCGGGATGGTGAGATTGTCATCGATATTGACGCCATAGCTCATCGCCTCAACAACCGCCGCAACCACCGATGCCACGGCGCCGGCCGCGATAAACTGCCAGGGGGCCTGGAACAGCATCGCGACGATGATCACCATAAGGATGGCGCTCACCACGAACGCGCTAGAGCCCTCCACGCTCTTCTCAAGAAACCGATGCCGCCCGAAACGCCGCCCGATAAGCGCCGCGACCGTATCGCTGACAATCAGCACAACAAAGCCGGCGATCATCACAACTTTCGGAAAGAGGAGAATGCAGATGGTGGCGGAGAGGAGCACCCACGTTGCACCGCTGATCCGCCCCTTGCCACCGCGCTCGTGCGAGCGGAGCATGCCGCCGAAGAGCTTCTGAATCACCCTGTCCACCGGCTCCGAGCGAACCCGCAGATACTCGACAACCAGCCCCAGCAACGTGGCCGGCACCAGCAGCCAGAGCATCGTCGATTTTGGAAGCAGGCTGTAAAGTATGGGAATGCCGAAGGAGCTGAGGTGGATCATCTTCCGCTGAAACTCGCTCCGCATCGAGATCTGCGTTGCGGCCGGATTTACCTCCGCAGGTGCCGGGGAAGATTCGTTCTGTAGGGCCATAAGTTGGGTTCCGCAGGATAATAAGGGCAGCCCTTCCGGCACGCGCCGGCCGGGGAGCCTGGGCGATGCTCTCTTCGGAGGTTCTTCGTCTATCAGGAACAATCCCCATTCCATAACAGACTGTTGAAGGACGTCATCCCCTGCGTCGGGGGACGTTTGAAACGTCCCCCGACACTCACCATCGCTCACTACGACGTCCGGGAGGACGCCTCATTCGCTCAGATTCGGCCGCCTTGCGGCTGATCGTCCTTGAACAG
>JBDSJW010000372.1:0-6545 GCA_039917235.1 Kapaibacterium sp. (SeqCode)
GGCAGATGACGTCCTTCAACAGTCTGCTAGCGAAGCACCAGCCAGCCAACCACCACCACGATACCCGCGACAAAGAGCATTGCGTAGTTCTGCGTTACGCCGGACTGAAGCCTGCGGATAAATGTGGAGATGCCGCCGGTGGCGCGCGCCGAGCCGTTGATGGCGCCGTCGATCACGCCGATATCCACAAAACGATGGAAGAACGAGCGGGAGATCTTCTGAAGAGGAATCACCACGCCGTATTCATAGATATTGTCCACGTACCACTTGTTCCAGAGGAGCTTGTAGATCCCCTTCATCCGGCCGGCAACGGCATCGGCAATGCCGGGGCGCTGCTTGTAGAAGTAGCGCGCCAGAAGGATGCCCGCCACCGCGACACCAAGGGAGATCGCCATCAGGAGCCACTCGCCGCCGTGCGACATCGATTCGTTCTGAGCAAATTTTGTATAGGCGGGCTCGAACACCGGTTCCAGCCAATGCTCCAGCAGGTTCACATTTCCGAAGACGCCCGGCAGCCCCAGGAACCCGCCGGCAACCGAGAGGAACGCCAGAATCCAGAGCGGAATTGTCATCAACGCCGGCGACTCGTGCGGGTGAACATGATGATGGTCAAACCGCTCCTCCCCATCGAACGTGAGGTAGACGGAGCGGAACATGTAGAACGCCGTGCAGAACGCCGCGGCCACGCCGAAAAACCAGAGAACGGCATTGCCGTTGGCAAAGGCGCGGAAGAGAATCTCATCCTTGGAGAAGAAGCCGCTCAGCGGGAAGATGCCGGAGATCGCCAGCGCCCCTATCAGATAGGTCTTGTAGGTGGAGGGCATATACTTCTTCAGCCCCCCCATCTTCTGCATGTCCTGCTCATCGTGCATGCCGTGGATCACCGACCCGGAGCCGAGGAAGAGGAGCGCCTTGAAGAACGCATGGGTCATCACATGGAACACCGCGGCGGTATAGGCGCCAACGCCGAGCGCGATAAACATAAACCCGAGCTGCGAGACCGTGGAGTACGCCAGCACCTTTTTGATGTCGTTCTGCACCAGCCCCACCGTCGCGGCCACAAGCGCCGTGGTCACGGCCACCCCGGTGATCACCGCCATCGTGGCCGGAGAGAGGGTGAAGAGGGCGGCGTTCCTGCTGATAAGGAAGATGCCGGAGGTGACCATCGTGGCGGCGTGGATCAGCGCGGAGACCGGCGTTGGGCCGGCCATTGCGTCAGGAAGCCAGACGCCGAGAGGGATCTGAGCGGATTTGCCGCACGCGCCAAGGAACAGGCAGAGCGTCGCCACCGTCAGCGCCGTGCTCCCCCCCGGATAGAAGCCGTTGCCGGACGTCACGATCTCGGTGATCTGATGATACTTCAGCGTATGAAACTCATTGAAGAGGATGAACATGCCGATCAGCATCCCAAGATCGCCGATCCTGTTCACCACAAACGCCTTTTTGGCCGCGTCGCCGGTCCACTTTATGCCGACCCCCTCGAACTTCCTGTCGTACCAGAACCCGATCAGCAGGAAGGAGCAGAGCCCCACCCCCTCCCAGCCGAGAAAGGTGACAAGGAAGTTATCGGCCAGAACCAGGTTCAGCATCATAAAGATGAAGAGGTTCAGATAGGCGAAAAACCGGCTAAAACCGGGATCGCCGTGCATATAGCCGATCGAGTAGATATGAATCAGGGTGCCGATGCCGGTGATGATCAGCAGGAAGATGATCGAGAGCTGATCGATCTGATAGGAGAAATCGACCGAGAACTGCCCGGCGGTGATCCATGGAACAAGGTCCACCATCACCCGCCGATGTTCGGGCGGCAGAGAGATCATCTCGGCGAACATCACGATTGCCAGAACGAACGCGATGCCTACCGTCGCGGTGCCGATCGCCCCCACGGCCTTTTCCGATCCGATTTTCCTGCCGAGCAGCCCGTTGATCAGAAAGCCGATCAGCGGCAGCAGCAGAACAATCGGAAGTAGCGTTGAGATCATGCTAGAACGTCAAAAAGGAGATTGAAAATCCACGATGCCCGGATGTTCGGAGAGCCGGCATCACGCCCCGCCGAATCGATTCAGCTCTCTACTCTGTTGTAGATATCGCTCAGAGCAAACTCCGTAGCGATAATCAGGAATTATAGACGAACGCCGCCTTCTCGAACGGAAGCTCGATATCGGCAAAACGGATCGAAAGATCCTCGTCGATAATGAGCATCGAGTTGCGGACGACCTTGGTCCAGTCCGACTTGACGCCGGTAAACGGCTCCGAGGAGATCACCACCGCCTCGCTCATCCCCTCATCAGGAAGCATATAGGAGCGATGTTCGGTGGCCAGATACTCCTTGCCGAACATATAATAGAGTGATGCCGGCTGCACGCGCGGGTTGGTCGTATAGCGCGTGGCGACGATGGAGCGGCCGTTCGAGACGCAGAGGTTCAGGTAGGAATGCTCGCGGACATCATGTTCAAACAGGAGCCGGTTGAAGTCGGCGAACATCGCGAACATCGCGTCCACCATCTCAGTGGTGGTCACCGGGCCTTTCGGATCGGGGAGATTGTTAAGGAACAGGCCGAACAGATGCTCCGAATCGGTGGAGCCCTGCACGGCATCGTACGCCTCATCCTTCAGCTCCCGCAGCAGCGAACGACGAATTTTTCTGAACCCCTGCACCATCCCGTTGTGCATCCAGGTCAGCTTGCCGTACACAAACGGATGGCAGTTCAGCTCCTCCACCAGCGATCCGGGCGTTGCCGCGCGGATGTGGGCAAAGAGCATCGGCGTCTTGACTTTCTTTGCGAGGAAACGGAGGTTCTGATCGCTCCACGATGGATGCGTGGAACGGAACTGGCACGGCTCATCATCCAGATCGAAGTTATACCAGCTGATGCCGAAGCCATCGCCGTTGATGGGAATCGACATCTCCTGGGCTCCGAGCGACTGGCGATCGATCAGCGAATGCTGCGGCCGATAGAGAAGGTCGTCCGCCAGGACGGGCTTACCGATATACGCGAGAAATCGACACATAATCGTTCAATTCGGATTGCGGAAACCGCTTCCATCGCCGCCCCTCGAAGGGCTACGGCCGGGAGCCCGTGTCCAGTGAAGCCATCTCTGAAGTTCAGCCTGCGAATATACGCACGGATCGGCAAAACGAACCCTATCATGGAGCATTCGCCGCCGACCGAATCTACATCGCCTCAGTATCCTGACCGGGTTCCAGGAACGTCCCATCCCACGCGCCGGCAACCGCCGCCGCCACATCCTCCAGCGGCCGCCGGACGCCGGTCTCCGCTTCAATCGACGTCACCTTGTACTCCGCGATGCCGCATGGGACGATCGCCGAGAAGCGGTTGAGATCGGTTGTCACGTTCAGCGCGAAGCCGTGCATTGTCACCCATCGCGAGGCGCGAACGCCGATGGCGCAGATCTTCCGGTCATCGCACCAGACGCCGCTCATGCCGGGATGCCGCCCGCCATGCAGCCCGTAGGGGGCTATCGCGCGGATGATAAGCTCCTCCAGCGTCCGCATATACCAGCCCAGATCCTCGCGAAAATCCGCAAGGCGGATGATGGGATAGCCCACAAGCTGCCCGGGACCGTGGTAGGTGACATCCCCACCCCGGTCCACATCAAACACCTCGTATCCGTTGGCCTTCAGGAGATCGCGGGAGAGAAGAAGGTTGGAATCGTTGCGGGCATTCCGGCCGATTGTGATCACGTCCGGATGCTCGCAGAGAAGAAAGGTGTTGGGACGATTTCCCCGCATCACCTCGTCGAAGATCCTACGCTGAAGATCCCATGCGTCGCCGTAACTGATCCTCCCAAGCCATTCCGGCCGGACCGAAGCGGCGGCATGTTCAATCCGCGGAGTTGTTTCCAGCATCGCACGTCCTCCCGGATAATCGTTGGTCGGTCGGGGCGGGTTTCAAACCCGCCCCAACGCAGTCATCATCAGATATTGAGCGCCTCGCCATACGCGTCGGCGGCGGCCTCCATCACTCCCTCGGAAAGTGTCGGATGCGCATGCACGGTGTGGAAGAGCGTCTCGGCGGTTGCCTCGGCGGCACGCGCTATGCAGATCTCGGCGATCATCTCGGTTGCCTCCACGCCAACGATATGCCCGCCAAGGATCTCGCCGTACTTCGCGTCGATCACCAGCTTGACAAAGCCGTCGGTCTCGCCGATCGCCCGCGCCTTGCCGCTCGCCTTGAACGGGAACTTGCCGATCTTCACCTCGTAGCCCGCCTCGCGCGCCTTCTTCTCGGTCAGGCCAACCGATGCCACCTGCGGCTGGCAGTAGGTGCAGCCGGGGATGTTCGAGTAATCGACCCCGTGCGTGTCGTGCCCGGCGATATGCTCCGCCGCCACAATTCCCTCCGCCGATGCCACATGCGCCAGCCAGGGAGCGCCAATCACGTCGCCGATCGCGTAGATCCCCTCGACGTTGGTTTTCATAAACTTGTCAACCTTGATATGGCCGCGCTCCACGTTCACGCCAAGCGCCTCCAGGCCCAGATTCTCCACATTGCCGGTCACGCCAACGGCGTTCAGCGCAAGATCCGCGGTCAGGGTTTTCCGCTCCCCCTTCTTGTTCTCGACCACCACCTCAACCCCTTCGCCGGCCGCCTTCGCGGAGATAACGCGGGTCTCGGTCATGATGTCGATCTTCTTCTTCTTGAACGCGCGGGCCACTTCCTTGGAGGAATCCTCATCCTCCACCGGAAGGATCAGCGGCTGCATTTCTATCACCGTCACCTTGGTGCCGAACGCGTTGTAGAAATAGGCGAACTCGATGCCGATCGCCCCGGCACCGATCACGATCATCGAACCGGGAACCTTCCCCTGAAGCATCGCCTCGGTGGATGTGATCACCTTCTGATTATCCACTTCAATCCCCGGGAAGACGCGCGGACGGGCGCCCGTGGCGATCATGATATTCTTTGCCTCCAGCGTGTCCGTCACCTTCCCGTCCTTGTCGCGGATCTCCACCACGCCGGGACGCGGGATAAAGCCGGAGCCGTTGATCACGTTCACGGTGTTCTTCTTCATCAGGAAGCTGACGCCGGAGGAATTCGCGTCCGCCACCTCGCGGCTCCGGGCGATCACTTTCGGAAAATCGACCGTTACCTTCTCGATCCCGAACCCGAACTCATCGGCATGGTTCAGGAAATGCATGTACTCGGCGTTCTTCAGAAGCGCCTTGGTCGGGATGCATCCCCAGTTGAGGCAGATGCCCCCAAGCCTGTCCCTCTCCACGATTGCGGTCTTCAGCCCAAGCTGGTGCGCGCGAATCGCCGCGATATAACCACCCGGCCCGCTGCCGATCACGATCAGATCAAAGTTCTTGTCAGCCATGAGAATTGGGAAATGAGGTAGAGGGGCTCACCAACGTTGCCGCCCCGTTACAGTTAACGGTTTCTGGGATTTACCGGCGTCGGTCCCGGGAAGCTCCGGGGCCATGAAGAGATGTGTGCCGCCAGGGCGCGGAGACCACCGGCAAAGCAGTAAAGTTAGCGAAGCAGTGCGGGCCGGAAAAGCTGCGGTGAGAAGTGTTACAGATTGGAGAGATGGAATGCGTGCCGCCGTTTCAACCGCCCGGAGTAAGCCCGCGCGCGGCAAATCGATCGTGATATTCCTCGGCGAGCGAGGCCAGCCGCGGCTCCCCGATCGATGGAATCGCAAGGCGGAGCAGCTCAACGCCGGTCTCGAAATCGGAACGCCAGTAGCCGTCGTGTTCGTACTCCATCCACCCACGCAGGCGCGTCCGGTTCTCTATCCGCTCAAGCGCCGCGCCCCTGAGCCCGTCGGTATAGATCAGCGTGGTTGCAATCGCCAGCGGCACCCCCCACCACTTCTCCGGGAGCGCGTCCACCGAGCGCAACTCCATCCAGCCGCGCGGGCGGACATCGGGAAAAAGAGTTGTCAGGTGGAGCTGCCAGGCATCCATGTCGGGGACGAACGGTCCGCCGCGCCGCATCCATTCGCGGAAGGTGATCGGCTCCTCCGGCGGGACCAGCGCCCCGTCCGCCGTGCGAATCAGCATCACGCGGGCATCCAGGGCAAAGCGGAGATAATCGGCGACGGGGTCAAGATCGGGACGATCGTAAAGACGGCCGGTGCGTGAAGGGTCCAGCCGCCGCCAGATCTCGTGACGGAAGCTCCTGTAGCGCCTTCCGTTGTGGAGATGCGGGGCATTGGCAAAGATCGCGTTGAGCGATGGAGCGATCATGTTCGCCAGCCGCCATCGATCCGAGGCCACCGCAGGCGAGCCGAAATCCAGATTGATCTGAAGCGAACAGGTGGCGCGCATCATCTGCCGGCCAAACGGCCCGATGCTGTCGAAGTAGCTGTCCATCGCCGTATATCGCGGCTTGCGGACCTGAAGCGGCAACGCTTCGGCGGCATGCAGCTCGCTATAGCCACGGCTCATCAGCTCAATTCCCATCCCCCCGGCAACCTCCCGCAGCAGCGTAACAACAGCCACCAGATCATCGAGCGCCGCCGCCGCGGAATCCAGAGCGGGACCGCTGTACTCGATCTGTCCGGCCGGCTCAAGG
>JBDSJW010000373.1:0-6937 GCA_039917235.1 Kapaibacterium sp. (SeqCode)
ACAGATGCCCAGACTGTTCAAGGACGATCAGATGCAACGCGGCTGATGACGTCCTTCAACAGTCTGTTATGGCGCCGCGCGACAGCCCGACCGGGGAGGGGAGAGCTTCCGGTCACGATATGTGACAGGTTGGCCCTGCCACGCGAATTTTCCTTTACAATCCATAACTTGCCGGACGATGGGATACCTTATCCGCCAGACGCTGGCCGTCGCCCGCAAGGACTTTCGCAGTGAGCTCCGGACCCGCTACGCGCTTAACTCCCTTGGGATGTTCGTGGTGGTGACCGTTGCGGTGATGGTCTTCAGCGCCAATAATGAACGGCTCTCGTCGGCAATCGCCGCGGGGCTGATCTGGGTCTGCATGTTCTTTACCGGCGTTACCGGCCTGGGGCGCTCCTTTATCAGTGAGGAGGAGCGGGGCACGTCGCTTCTTCTGCGGCTTACGCTTCCCTCCACGCCGGTCTATTTCGGCAAGCTTCTCATCAACATCGCGCTTGCGCTGTTGAGCAATGTCCTTCTCTCGGTTCTTTTTCTCCTGATGATGAGCGGCGTCACCGTCGGCTCGCCGGGGGCATTTATCATCATCGTGGCGATCAGCAGCCTTGGATTTGCCGGGGCACTTACGATCATCGCCGCGCTTATCGCCCGCTCCGGCTCCAAGGGGGCGCTCTATCCGGTTCTCAGCTTCCCGGTGATCCTGCCGCTGATCATCCTCGGTGTCGATCTCCTTCGGCGCTCAATGGCGGGCATCACGCTGACGAACATGTCGGATGATC
The DNA here is from genome assembly GCA_039917235.1 of Kapaibacterium sp. (SeqCode). Taxonomy (GTDB): domain Bacteria; phylum Bacteroidota; class Ignavibacteria; order OLB7; family OLB7; genus JAFDZV01. The sequence continues at coordinate 777 of JBDSJW010000373.1, forward strand.
TTCTTCTGCTCGGGCTCTACTCATCGGCGCTGATGCTCGTCAGCTATCTCCTCTTCGATCTGATCTGGAAGGAATAAATCCCATGAAAGGACTACTTATCGGCGGTGGAGTGATTCTTGGAATCGTCCTCGGGTTCTGGCCCGGTGGATTGACGAAGGCCAAGCCGGCGTGGTGGCGATGGCTCACCATTATCTCGCTGCTTGTGTTGGTCTATCTCTCGCTTGGCGTGCCGACCGGCGGAACTTTCTTCTCGGCCCGCACCATCAGCATGGTCCGCACCGACGATCCCAAACTCCCGATTCTCGGGAAGATTGTAACGATGCCCTCCGGCGACGGCCCAATGATGCTGGAGGATCGGCAGGGGACGCGGGGAACGGCATTCGTTCCGCCCGATCTGGTGACAGGTCGCGGGCTTAAAGCCGGCGATGAGGTGATTCTGAACGCCTCGTTCAGTCGCGCCGATAGCGCGTTTCATGCCGATCGCGTTGTCGCCGTCAACCCGATGCTGGCGCTTCCGCTGATTCCGGGGCTGGAGGAGCGGGCACGTAATCTCTATTATCATGTGCCGAGCGCGTGGCTTTCGCAGGTTGCGTGGTTTGTCGCGTTCTATTTTGCGATTGTCTATCTGCGGAAACGTCGGCCCGAGGATGATATCCGCGCCTCATCGGCGGCGGCGATCGGCGCGCTCTTCTGCATTCTGGCCACGGTGACCGGTGCGATCTGGGCAAAATTCAACTGGGGAGAGTTCTGGAACTGGGATCCGCGACAGATTTCGATCTTCGTGGTCCTTATTATCTACGGCGCGTACTTCGCGCTTCGCTCGGCGCTGCCGAACGAGGATCAGCGATCCAGATTTTCGGCGGTGTATCTGGTGCTGCTGGCGTTGCCGGTGCTCTTCTTCCTCTTTGTCTTTCCGCGCATGGTGCACGGAAGTCTTCATCCCGGATCGCTCGATGATCCGAACATCGGGCCGGTTCTCTCACCGCAGGCCGACGCGCTTGATTTCCTCAAGCAGGTGATCTTCGGTCTTTCGATGTTTGGCTTTTCCCTTCTCTTCTTCTGGATGCTCAACGTCACCGTGCGGACAAAGCTGCTGGAACTCCGGCGTGAACGGCGCGCGGTTGCCCGTGAGGAGCGGTCATCGGCCTCCACGACGGCAATCGACAAGGGCGTAATCCGTCTTAACTGAAACTTTATCGGTGCAGTCAGATGCAATTTCTCGTCGAAAACTCGATGTATGTGGTGTTGATCATCGCGGCAATGATCATGCTGGGGCTGATGATCTATCTTTCCCGGATCGACGCGCGGGTTCGAAAACTTGAGCGCGGTGAAGAGTAATCCCGATCATCGTTCATAACTATTTCCCACTCTGGAAAGCCATGAAGCCAAAATATCTCATCGGAATCATCGCGGCGCTGGCGCTGATCGCAACCGCCGTCCTCTCGGTGCAGAACAAGAAGATCGAATACATGGATTTTGCGCGAGCGGAGCAGACCGGAAGCAAGGCGCAGATCGCCGGCACCTATGTAAAGGAGAAGGGGAACACCTACGATCCCGTCGCCAACCAGTTCAAATTCTGTCTGCGCGATGATCAGGGAACGGTGATGCCGGTGGTGCTGGATGGCTCCAAGCCGAACAACTTCGAGCTGGCGCAGTCGGTTGTGGTGACCGGCGCGGTGGAACACGGCCAGCTCCACGCCACGAACATCCTGACGAAATGCCCATCGAAGTACGACGGCGGCGGCATTGAAAAGAAGCATCTTCCTGAAGGGAATTCCTGATCGACTGTAAACTGTAAGGGGAGAGGGGACGTTTGAAACGTCCCCCGACAAAGAGATAGAGACAGACACAGACAACCCGACAGTCAGAACTGCGTAAGCTGAACCAAGCTTCATCGAAACATTATGATCGGTCTACTCGGCTCAATTTTCCTTTCGCTATCGTTCGCGCTGGCGATCGTCGCGGGAGTTTCCTACACGCTGGCGCTCCGCAGGGATGAGAATGCGCCGTCGATCCGGTTTACGATCGGTCGGGCGGGATTCCACGGCGCGGTGATCTTCTATATGTTCACCGTCGCCGCGCTGATGTTTCTGGTGCTTACGCTTCAGTTTCAGTATAAATACGTCTACGAACACGCCTCCACCCACCTCTCAAAACCGCTGCTGATGGCCTCCTTCTACGCGGGACAGGAGGGGAGCTTTATGCTCTGGACGCTTCTGACCGCGCTGATCAGCGTTTTTGTGCTCGGCTATGCGCAGCGGGTGAAATACGAAGCGCAGGTGATGGCACCGCTGATGCTTGTGCTGACGTTGCTGCTGCTGATTATCATCGTCAAATCCCCGTTTCTTACCATCTACGAAGCGTATCCGGCGCAGAATCTTCCGCTCAGTTTCGTTCCGCCGGATGGCAAGGGGCTGAACCCGACGCTCGAAAATCTCTGGATCACAATTCATCCGCCGATCCTCTTCACCGGATTTGCGTCGATGACTGTTCCGTTTGTCTTCGCGGTGGCCGGTCTGCTGAAACGTGATTATCAACGGTGGATCACGATTTCGCTGCCGTGGGTTCTCTTCTCCTGCATGTCGCTCGGATTTGGAATCATGCTCGGCGGCTGGTGGGCGTACGAAACGCTCGGCTGGGGGGGATTCTGGGCGTGGGACCCGGTGGAAAATTCCTCGCTGATTCCGTGGCTCTGCTGCGTGGGGCTTGTCCATACAATGCTTGTGCAGAAACGGACCGGCGTGGTTTCGCTGAAGCCGGGAACGCCCGATACGATCGGCGGATTCGTGAAAACCAATTTCGTCCTGGCGATCTGCACATTCGGGCTGATTCTCTATTCAACATTCCTGACGCGCTCCGGCGTTCTTGGAGATACTTCGGTTCACAGCTTTGTCGATGCCGGAAATTTCGTCTACTGGGTTCTTCTCGCCATCATCATCATCTTCCTGGTGCTCGGATTTGGTGTGCTTGCGCGACGCTGGAAGGATCTGAACCGGGTTTCTCATTCGTTCGCGATGATGTCGCGGGAAACCGCGCTCGGGCTTGGCTCGGCGGTGATTCTGGCCTCGGCCGCAGTGGTGCTGCTCGGCACAAGCGCGCCGATCATCATCCCGATATTCGGCGGGGCGAAATACAGAATCCCAATCGAATACTACAACAGCATCCATCTGCCGCTTGCAACGGTGCTGGTGCTGCTGAACGCAATCAGCATGCGGATGAAGTGGAAGAACTCGGAGAAAAATCTCTTCTTCCGCCAGATGATTCTCGCCGTTTGCCTCGCGGTGGTTGGGACAATCGGCCTGGCGCTGCTGGGAATTACCGATCCAACATATATCGGCCTCGGATTTGGTTCGCTGCTGGCGATTATCGTCAATGTGCAGATCGGGTTGAAGGTGATGCGCGGAAAGCCGGGATTTGTTGGTGCGTATGTTTCGCACGCGGGGATTTCGCTGCTGATGCTCGGGGTGATCTTCACATCGCGCTACACGCAGACCGAACATATTCAGCTTGTCGAGGGAAAACCGAAATCGGTGTTCGATTATTCGATGGTCTATCTTGGGCCGGAACGGATTGAGCCGGAGAAGGTTGATCGGGAGAAATATCAGCATCGGATTATTCTGGTGAAGAATGGCGATACTTCCACGGTGCTTCCGGTCACATTCGTAAGCGATTTCAACGATCGGAAGGAACCGTTCGCGGAGCCGGGAATTCTCTATCGTCCCAATCGCGATATCTATCTCTTCGCCACTGGACTTGAGGAGGAAGGGGGCGCGCCGCGCGATACGCTCCACAAGGGGGATAAAGTGCGCGTGCCGTTCGACAGCTCGATCACGCTCCGATTTGAGAAATTCGATATGAGCCGCGCCGCGAGCGAGGGGAAGCAGGGGGCGGTGATGGAAGTGGCGACGAAGGATTCCACATATTATCTGACGTCGTACCGCGCGATCACCAGCGGTGATTATACGTCGGTTCCGATTCCGGGAACCGATATCGGCGTGGGGATGTACGCGATGATCGCCGACAGCGTAAATCTTTCAGACTCGCGGGCAATCCTCCGTTTTACATCACGTTCGCATCCGATGGTCGGAAAACAGGTGATCTCGCTCGATGCATCGATCAAACCATTTATCTCGTTTGTCTGGGCCGGCGTGGTGATTATGGTCGGCGGATTCTTTTTCTCGCTCCTCCGTCGCAGGAAGGAGCTGACACCACTTCTCGGCGTGATCGGCGAGGAGACGGGAGGCCGGGAGATCGCGGCCAGACCCCGCCGGAACCCCGGTGGGCTCGATGATCCGATCGCGGCCCGCAACGCACTACGACGGTAGCACTCGGAACGCTCCGTCGTCGTTTGTCGCGCGGCCATTACAACTGATTATTTGACTATCAACATTGAGGAGTCCATGTCGATACGCAAAAAGAAGGATGGCGGGACCGCTGGAATCAGCGATCAGGGAAAGGAACTCCACATGGAGGATAGGATATTGACGCCTGAATTAAAAAAACGCGCGGTGGAGAGCTTTACGAAGTTTCTCACCAACGAGCATTATCGTTCCACATCGGAACGATTCAAGGTGCTGGACGCGGTGCTGAATCGTCAGGGGCATTTCAACGCGGACGAACTGTACGCCGCGATGGTGCTGGATCGTCAACGCATCAGCCGCGCCACCGTTTATTCCACGCTGGAACTGCTGGAAAAAGCGGGGCTGATCACAAAACATAATTTCCGTGGCGATCGGAGTTATTACGAAATCGGATTCGATGAACCGCATCATGATCATCTGATCTGCGTGAAGTGCGGGCATATCAGCGAGTTCGTTCATCCGCAACTTCTCTCCATCCGCAAGCAGATTGCCGACAAGGCGGGGCTGCGCGTGGTGGATCATTCGTTCCAGATCTTCGCCGAATGCGCGGAGCCGGGAGCGTGTCCTCATAACGTGTAGTCGATAGACGATTGTTGAATTATCCGAATCGCGGTGAGCAAATGGCAAAAGCCAACGCCGTGGATTGCATCTCTTAACAGTCTGAATGAGACTTCATCCCATCGATTCTCAATCAGTGTAAGCGCGTATGTTCAGTAAACATGTTTGGTACGACCGGCAGCACCAGGCAGAGGTGTTTATTACCGACGAAGGGGAGATAAGCGGCACGATCGTCGCGTATCAGGGGGCGGTCTGCGTTATCAACCCGAGGCCGGAGATTCTTCTGGCGCTCTATCAGGAAGCGAAGATCAAACGGATTCTCTCGATCCGCAGCATCATCCTTACCGATAATTCAATCGCGTTTACCCGCGGTCTCTGCGCGTTCGTCAATTATTGCCGCGGCCTCCGCCGTCGCACGCCGTTGACGATCGTCACGCACACCGATTCCCGCATCTCCAACGATTTCCTCCGATCAAGTTGCGCGCGACTCTGGAGCGATTGCGCGTTCGATCTTGAATACGCGCACCTGACCACCGGCGAAATCTACGGCCTCGGTCGCGGAAATATCAGATTCACCCGCCCGCCACGCGGAAACGAGGGATCGCGGCCGTATCTGGTGATGACCACCGATAAAAATCGCAGCCTCCATTATTACGATGAATCGTACGATGCCGCCGTTGATGATTCGCACGCCGATGAGGAAAAACCAAATGTGGTGATCCGCGCCGGCGAACTTCCCGGATATCTGAAATCAGTCCGGCAGCGATTGGTTGTCGGCGGCTGAAAAACCGCGCGCGAGATTCTTTCCGCGCAAAAAAAAATCGAAGCCCCGCGAAGTTGATGAACTCTCATCGCCTCGCGGGGCTTTTTGTTTGGCAATCATATCCGTGGCGTGTCATCCTGAACGGCACGCGAAGACCCGAAGGGTTGCGAAGCGCATCTCGCAGGCACATCGAAACGTGCTGGCCCGCATATGATCTTGTATCCGTCTCGGCGAGATCCTTCACTGGCGTTCAGGATGACAATTTTTATTTTTTCGTTAACACGGTTATCAAAAAGTCCATTTTGTCATCCTGAGGGAGCGTAGCGAGAGAAGGATCTCGCACATTCGTACTGCACTTACTGGAATGGCTGCAAAAAAAATCATATCCAGCAATCAGATTTCCGTTTTTCAATTCCGCGGAACCATTATCTCAATTCCCGTTTTTCAAGCTCCGTGGGAGCGTACAGTTCTTTCTGTAT
>JBDSJW010000374.1:0-12952 GCA_039917235.1 Kapaibacterium sp. (SeqCode)
CGGAAGCGTAAGAGCCACATAACGGGAATCCTCTCCCTTGCGGAACGCGTTCCATTTAATCATTTCCGCCGTTTCGAAAATCTTCGAAAGATCGCGCGGGCCGGCCAGCTCCGTGAAGCTTCCCATATCGAAAAGGCTTGGGTTTGCCGCGGAGATAAACGGCGCGTGCGCCGCGGCGGCCACGTGCGAAATACGATCAATCAGATCAACATCCTGCGGAAGCCGGTCGAACTCGAAATCGCCGATCAGCATTCCATACGGATTTCCACCCAGCGTCCCATATTCCTCTTCATACACTTTCTTGAAAAGCTGACTCTGATCGAAATCGACAGCTTTTTCAAGATCGTTCAGAAGTTCTTTCTTGGTGATGGGAAGAAGTCGGAGTTTCAGCATTTCGCCGGTCTCGGTCTCGAACACCAGATATTTCAACCCGCGCCACGATGCTTCCAGTTTCTGGAATTCCTCGTGGTGCATGATCTCATTAAGCTGGCTGCTGATCTGCTCGTCGATCTGCGCGATGCGACGGTTGATCATCTCGGCCGTATCACGACTCCGGGACATTGGATTTTCGATGGCCTGATCGACAAATTCACCGATCATCGTTATCGACGCGGGCCGCTGACTATCGTGCAGCGCCATCCGCCCTTCATTAATGATCTGATCAAGCAGCCCGATCTCGGCCTCGGCGGTTTCAACAGCGCCTTCAGCCTTCGTCTCCTCAGTGTTCTTGGCCATCACCATTTCCTCCTATCGTTTCTTTAAGTTCCTTCAGTTTGTCGGTATTATCGGCGATATCGAGAAGCAGCTCATCAAGGCGATCGTTGCCGTCCAGCTTCGCGACAAGATCGCTCAGCCGTTTGCGCGCTTCAAACAGTTTCCGCAACTCATCCACCTGCTCCACGATGTTCACCGGCTCGAAATCCTCGATCGTGTTGAACTTCAGGCTCACGGAGAGCTGCTTGTCGGGATCGTCGGAAAGCCTGTTCGACACCTTGAAATTCAATGCCGGCTTGATCGCCCCCATCACATCGTTAAATGTGTCGCGGTCGATGCTCACGAATTTCCGATCCTTTACCTTCGGAAGATCCTTGGTCGCGCTGCCGGCCAGATCGCTCATGATGCCAACGACAAACGGAAGCTCAATCTTTTCGACCGCGCCACCATTCTCGACGTCGTAGGTGATGTGCACCCGAGGCGGCCTGTTACGGTCCAGCCAATGCTGTGTACTCTCTGCCATAGCGTTTCCTCTGATTTCGGATTACTGGTTGACATGATGCCGACCGCGTCCCGGAATATTTTTCCGGCGCACGGCAGATACATCCATGCATTTGAGAACAGTTTTTTAAGATTTTTTTTTCGAAATAAAGCCGATTGAAATTCTGACGTCCATGATAAAGTCAAGGCGCTATCTCTGTAAGCGCAGTACGAGTTTGCGAGATCCTTCGCGTACCGCTCAGGATGACAAAACGATTTTTTTTACCGAGCCTTCTAACGAAAAAATAAACGTTGTCATCCTGAACCGCAGGTGAAGGATCTCGCAAGTGCGCTATGCTCTTTATGACGATCCCACAAGGTTCCCTTCGCGCCCCTTCGTCCGCAGCTCGGAAGGCGATACTTATTTCCTTCACCGATTCATCAGAACCAAAAACAATTTCATCACCTGTCATCCCGGTCCCTGATTCCGAGCAGCTTGTAGGCGCTCACAAGATTTCCGCCGTCGCCGGTTAATTCCTGGAGAAGCTCGGCAAGGGGCATGCTCCCCCATGTCACGGCGCGGCGGATCAAATAGGGCGTTGGGCTATGCGGTTCCACATTCGTCAGATAATCGGCGATCATCGAGAGCATGCCATATGCCTCCGCGCGGTTGCGAATCAGCAGTCGGGGAATTCCATCATCGGTGATCGATTGCTCAACTCCAGCGGCGTCCGGCATATTCACCTCGTTGTTATGTTCCGCGATCTGCTCCGCCCGATATTCCCTCCGCGGCGCTGGCTCGGCGCCACGCAAACGCAATGTCTGTCCCACAAATGTCAGCGCGTCCTGAAGCGCCGCAACGAATAATCTGACGCTCGGCGCGTCGGCGCCGCAGTGGGCGCGGAGAAAAAGCTCCATCATCGTAAGCTGTTCCAGGCAATCGCGCAGTTCAACCTCCATCGCGGTGTAGAATTCATCGGACGTCAGCAGAAGACTTCCGGTGAATTTCGCCATCGTCACGCCTCCATCACGGATCGCATCATTGATCACCGATGGATTTTTTATCGCGAGGTTTTCCAGGTTCTGCGCCTTCTGAAGATCGAACAGATTATAGATAGTGCCGTCTGGTGACGCGGGACGGGTTATCGGTATCCAGCCGATTTTCATGGAGAGCTTTTCGTTCATCCATTCAAACGGAGCAAGGCGAAATTCAGGATCATCCACGCGAAATTCCGGGTGAAGATCGTCCCAGAATCGTTCGCAGAGCGCGTTGATCAATCGAAGACCGGAAAGCACGCCGGCATATCCGCGTCGCGTAATGCGCGCCTCCAGCAACCAGATCGCAATCTGAATATCCTTTGTCTTTTTCTCCAGCGCCTCGGTGCAGAGCGTTTCCACCAGCCCCCAGTCCGCCCGCTTCAGATCAGTCTCCCACATCCCCATCGGCAGATCGGCGTCCTCGTGGCGCGCCGCCTTGATGCGATCGTACGTCCCCTCGTAGCGCAGGCTTTCGCCGGCCGGCATCTCCTCGGAGATCGGCGCCAGAAGAAGTTCGGATACGCCGGTTTCGATGCTGTCGTTCATGATCGATCTGAATGAAATAATTTCCGCCGCGCGTTGCGAATAACGTTTTCGATGTTCGCGTCATCTCGGGGGACGTTTCAAACGTCCCCTTACACGTCCCCCTACCACGAAAGATCCGGCGCAAATGATGTCGGGAACTGTGGAATCGCCACGCTCTCCCGCCGGTCCACGCGCAACACGCCGACGCGGATAAAGACGCGGGTTTTCTCGACCGATGGAGAAATATTCGTCGGCACCTGCGCGCCATCGATCACATTCTGCACCGTGTTGATCGTAAATCCGAGAAGCTGCGGCACCGGCTTGTTGTCCATTTTCGGCTGCTTCGCCGTCACCGTTGTTTTGTACATGCTCAGCAGATGAATCAGCGACCAGGGATCGCGGAACGAATAGATCACGGTTCGCCCGTCGTGCTGCACTTTGCCGTTGCCGAACGGGACATCGCTGGGAATTGCTGTGGCATTTTTCGCCCACCGCAATCGGATACTGATGGAATCGCCAACGCGCCATACGGCCCTGAGCGGCGCATTTTTCCTGATCGCGTCCTCGATCGTCAGATCCTGCCCGCCGACCTGAAAACGCCAATCGGCGATCTGATTTCCGAAACCGATTTCCCCCGGAATATTATCGCGCAGCACAACCTCCAGCGCGTATGCCGCGCGGTCGGAATCGTTGCTGAGAAGCGGGTCCAGGAACGTTCTGACATGCGTCATCGATTCCAGGAAATCATACGCCGGGCGTGTTCGCGTGGAATCCTTCCAGCCGTCCCAGATATCGCGGTAATGCAGCCGGAAATAATCGTAGTTCACGAAAAATCTTCGCAGTTCATCCAGCGTAACGGAGCTGTGAACCGTGCGGTCATCGAACTCCGCGAACGGAAATGCATCGCGCATCCGAAGATTGAAGGTATCCTGCAACGCGCGATAGCGCAGCACCGCCTTCCGCCTGTGAATTTTTTCGAATTCCGCCACAAGCTGCGCGCGGAGATATTCACGGCGACGAAGGAAATAATCGGTGGTATCGCGCGCGCTGATTCGCTGCCGGTAATTCTCGTCGCTAACGGTGTTCAACTGGAGGAAAAGATCCTCCAGCGATCGGACGGAGCTTGTGCCCACTCCCATCCCGTACCTTGCAAGCTGGTTCAGAATGGATTGCCAGAAGCCGACCGCGGGAAAATCACCGACGCCAAGCTGCGGAAGAACCGCGATAAACGGCCGCGCGATATTCACCGCCAGATTTTCCACCTTTGTCCGCTCGCCGCTCAGATAGGTCGCGATATCGGAATCATCATTTGCGTGAATCAGCACCATGCTTAATGGTCGCAGCGAATCATCAATCCCGGCCGGCCCCAAAGCATGTTCCTGCTCGGTTCTCCAGATATGGAATCGGAGTGGCTCGACGAAATACGCGCCGCTGTTTAGAAGAAGTATCTGAAGATCCTGCAACGCAAACCTGCTCTGATTTTTCAGAACATTTCTGAGCGCTTCACCGGAGCCAAGCTGAAGCCCGTCAAAGAGCATCTGAATTTTCGAAAGATCGGGCTGCGCGGCAATCAGCCCCTGCATTTCACGCTGAACATCCCCCTCGGTGGCATAGCTCGGCTGCGCCTGCTCGCTTTCGTTGACAATCCGCGATACTGTTGCGTCAAGGCCGCTGCGCGCGGCCAGGCCAACGGCGGATTGCAGTCGCACCGGAAAAAATGTAAGTCCGCCGGTGGAGAAATCATCGTACGGCTGACGCATTTTTATCGCGAGCTGCAATTCCTCGCTGTTCCAGAATACGCGATTTCCCGGATTACGCTTATCCTCGATACGGACTCCGCCGGGGGCTTTCATAAATTTCTGCGCCATCAATTCATCGATCGACGCACGAAGCGTATCAATTGCCACAACGGTCCTCAACGCATTATCGGCGCTTTCCGCCGTGACGATCGGCCCGCCGATAATCTCGCTCCGTTCGCCGACGATATCGGCTTTCAGCGATTTGAATTTATCGCGGCACGCGTTAAGGAATTCCGCTCCCGGTTTGTTCCCCCCCAGCAGCGTGGAGCCGTCAAGCTCGGTGAGCAATGTGTTGAGCGTGGAGTCGGGGGTAAATTCCGGGCGCGATATCCATGCGGTCGCGGGATCGGCAAGCGCGGCGCGGAGCGATACGATGCCCGATGAAATCCGCGTCATGATTCTCATCCCGGCAAACCCATCGCTTCTGCTCCCCTCCAGCGCTGATATATCGCGGCTGATATCGCGGACGCGCGCAAGAATTGCGTTGCGGGTGAATATTTTTTCCAGCAGTTGATCGGTCAGCACGCGCGCCGTATGCGAAAGCTCCTCCTTCATCAGCGAATCGGGAGCAAACGGCACCAGTTGCACAAACCGCAGCGCGTTCCGATAATACTGATCCTGCTTCATAAAGCTGGGAGGCAGCGGCTTGTCGAACAGATATTTCACCAGCCCGCCAACATCGGCAAGGTTTCTGCTTTCCTGAAGATCGTTGTAGATGCCGGCGTTTTTTTCAAGGTTATCGAGATCGCGGACAAATCCCCGAAGGTTCAGATATTCCGGGGTGTTCTCCATGTTGAACTCGTACGCCAGCACGGAATCGGGCCTGGGACGGACGGCGCGGATTTTCCAGTAATTGAGATCGTTGGTTTTCGTTCCCAGCCGCACATAGATCGCCTTCAGCATTACCGATTCAAATACCGTCGCCAGCGCGCGATGAAATTCATTGTCGATATCGCTGAAATATGATGTCGGGAAGAACGCCGATTTCAGGCTGTTGGTGTCGATGGAATTCATGCCATCGAGGAGATCGTTGGCGTAACGGACGTATTCATCGTCGGTCACGTGATGCGAGTTGACGTTCGCAAGATCGTGATGGAGCGTTTCCAGCGAAACCGTGACCCTCTCCTTTGATTGGCGCAGTCGCGGATAGCTGAACACGTATCCGGCAATCGCCGTCAGCAGCAGAAGCGCCGTGGCAATCTGAAGCGCCAGGACCGTACGATTTTTTGAAAGCCCGCGCGAGGCAAGAGGATAGGCGATCCCCGGCTCGGCAAATATTTTCTCGGCGAAGAGCTTGTGCGTAAAGCAGAGAACCGGCTCCGGCGGCGCATCGGCGACCAGGGCCTGAACGGCCGGCGCTCCCGGAACCGGCGGCGCTCCGGCGGCAATCACCGCTTCCAGCCCGGCGAGTGTATTATCCTCCGGGGAAACGGGGGAGTTGGTATCGCCGACAAAATAAACTCCGCGCATCGCAAGCCGGCTCACCGAATGCGCGCAGCGGAAAATGGGATCGAGATAAGCCTGAACGCCCGGCGCTATCGATTGAAACTCATCGGCGAAGAGGAAAAGCATATCGCCATCGGCACCGGCCGGCAGCTTGGAGAGCATTTCAAGCTGCGTCCAGTGCCCTACCTCGCCGATCGCGCCGAACGCCTGTTCCACCCACGCCGGGCTGTACGATGTCTCCAGCGTATACGGAGATGACCATCCGAAAATCTCATCGTGCCGCTGCGGCGGCATCTGCTCACAGAAACTGGCAAAACCGGGAATCGCATCGCATTGCGTGATAACCGGATAGACCGGGACGCTCATCCCGAGTCTGTTTTCCAGATCGCGCAGCCGCTCCGATATCACCGCCCCCTTCCTCGCCAGCTCATCGTGCCCCAGCATATTCGGCCCGATAAAATCAGAAGCGGGAATTGTCAGGATAACGCCATCGATCGGGCGACGACGACGATAACGCTGCAACAGGCTCATCAACTTTCGCCAGCCGGCCTTGTGGTGCGCGCCGTCGCTGTCCAGCACAAAATCCCCTTTCAGATCCAGCACCACCGCGCGATCGGAGCACCACCAGTTGCAGAACGCGGATCCGGGAAAATCCTCGGCGCTCTGCGCCGACCAGGGAATCTGTCCGCTGTTTTTCAGCAGCGTGGTTTTTCCACTCCCCTCCTCGCCCACCATCAGATACCAGGGAAAATCGTAGACCGCGTGTTTGGTCCCGACCACTTTCTTCATCCGGCGAACTTCATGACGGAAAAAGCGAGCGAAATCCCTGGCGGTGGTATCGGGCTTTTTCTTTTTCCAGAAACCAAAAAGTTTTTTCCCCTCCGCCGCGGGATCGGGGGCAGGTTTTTTCTTTGGCCCTTCCCATTGCGGGCTGTTGGGCAGTTTCGCTTTTTTCGCGGCCTCGGATTCCGCCGATCGGATTTTTTTCACCACCGGATTTTCCTCAAGCAGCGCCCCGGCGGCCGGCAGCACGGCCCCCGCCACAACGGCGGCTCCCCAGGTCGCGACCTGGCGAAGCAGAGGGATCATATGTGCGATGGAGTCGATATTCATCGGAGTATCCGGGGGGAGATATTCATTTCCGTTCAAACGGGAAGTGCGCCGTATCGCTCAAACGTTTTCGTGGGATTTCCGCGCGCGTGGTATCCCGCCACGAACTATCTCTCCGCTCGATAATTGAACCTGCCTGACGGCGGAGATCGGGAACAAGCGCATATTCCCAGATGACATGCTGAAGCGCCAGCACGAAAAGAAACGCAACGCCAAGACGGATCATCCAGCGACGGATCGGTGGAAGGAGTTTTTTATCCAGCCCGGCAAACGTGTGGCGATGCGCCTCGGGAAAAAGCGGCTCATCACGCTCCAGATATCGCACGCCCTTGGCGATATAATTATAAAGTCGCGTCCGATAGGCAACCAGATCGCCGTTTGGATCGGCGCCGCGATATCGTCCCTGAAATCCCAGACAGAGCGCCATCAGATAGACTTTTGCAAGCTCCACATGGATGGCATCGCTGGTGACGCTGAGAAGCCGGTCCAGACGCTGAAAGAATAGATCGCCGGCGATATGGGAATTAAACAATCGCGATTCCAGAAGATTGAAATTCCAGATAAAGCGACCGTCCCAGTCCAGGTTGAGAAAGATCTCATCGGCCAGCCCCACCATCACATAGCGCGCCTCCTCGTAGATCATCAGATATTCGCCGCCGTAGCTCACCGCCGACTGCTCGTACCGATCGACTATTTCATTCAGCCGCTCCCCTATCCGTTTCACACGCCACGCGGTTCCATCCGGCATATCGGGAACAACATCATCGTCGCCGACGATAACGCCGGTGCGGGCAAATTTTTTCAGGTTGATCACTTCGGAATAAAGCTCCCGAAACTGATGGATCAACGGCGAATCACCAAAATTGATGGTCGACATAACAGACTGTTGAATTACGTCCGATGTTCAGGCTGTTCAACCATGACAGAATGGGCGGCTGGCCCGTTGGAAACGATTCTGAAAATCCCCACTACAACACCGATTCCTGTCGAACGAAGAGTTGAATTTCCGTCACGATATTTTTTCTGCCGTTCAGGTTCACGATCTGAAGCACCTCGCCCGGCAGGATATAATTTCTATCCGGCTGAATTTCGAACAGGAGTTGTCCCTTTGCGATGGTGTAGCCATCGGTATCCTCCCTGTGCATGCGCCGCGCGCCCAGAATGCGTCGTTCACGCATCGACTGCACAATCGATTCCGAGCCGATCAGCGCCTCGGACATCCATCCGATAATCTCCCGCTCGCTTACGCCATCCGCGCCGCGCACGCCGACCATCAGCGGCCGCGCCAGCCACGCATCCTGGATCTGCCGGTAGAAAAGATCATCGCCGATGAGGAATGGAATCACCATCCACTCATCACGAATTCCCTCCTGCACCATTCGAATAATAAATTCGACGACATTCTCGAACGTGGGACGGAGATTATTGTGATCGTATGGGAGGAACACCGGCGGCACCCGCGCTTCGCCGAGGGTTGCCACATGTCCCGCCACGGCGCAGAGCGCCAGATAGAGATCGAACGGATGCGCGCCGCCGGTATAGAAGAGCGCTTCCAGATATGGAAGCCCCTCCACCAGGCTCTGAATTTTCGACTGATAATCGAGCACGACGGTGGGGCCAAGATCGTACTGCCGCGTTCTGATTCTGTCGGAGAGAGATGTTGCCTTTTCGCGAAGCTCCCTCGCCACCGAAAAAACGAGCCGGCCAAGATCCGTGGCGCGCGCCACGGAGAGCATCGGGGGGATATAATCGGTGAGGAGGAACTGTTCATTGTCGAAGCTGACTTTCGCGATCGGGAATGTGACGTAGCGTGATGGAGGGGCCTCGGCAACCAGAAGCTGCCAGCGCGGACGGAGTCGCGGAATCTGAATTTCGCCGTCGCCGGTATTTTCATCGATCACCATCCCTCCCACCACCGAATCGTAGCGCGCAAGTTCGTCGTTGACCAGAATATTTCCCGGACGGTGCGCCAGCACCGCGAGGTGGATGGTCAGCGGCTGCCGTTTTGCATCTTCCTTATAGATGCTCAGATCGATCTGAAGATCGCGGATGCCATCGGAGGCGAGCACCGCGAGCAATCCATCAGGCATAATCCCCTCCAGATCGATCACGCGAAACGTTCCACTCATCAGATGTGCCGGATCATATTCAATACGACTGATTCCCCAGTGAAACTGGGAGATCAGAGAGGAATGATGCCGGAGCAGCCGTTCGTTTCGCAATTCCAGTTGCTGAAAATGTTGCGGCGCGAGGAGCATTCCCTCGGTCCACTGGATTGCATCCGGCAGATCACGAGCGTTTATTGGCATGACGCGACATATGTATTGAGTATTCGGATGGAACGTGACCGGCGGGAACGTTGAGTGCCATCATTGCCGGCAATATTCTGGTGAACGATGCCCGTGAATTATCGGACGGAGAAATTTTCCATCGAGATTATTCAAACCGGCCATTGAGCGACTGCTTGCGGAAAAATCCGCGGTCTGATCGCGGCGCAATCACGGAATGATTCGATCGGTCATGTTCTTTTATCGAAAAGATCACGACAAGTTATCCGTACGCGTTGAACTGGCAGCCGAACAGCGTACGAAATTTCGATAATCTGTAAAGGCGAAGAGGGGTTGCGAAATCTATCAGATCAAGAAAAACTTTCTGAGAGCTCAAATGAGGGACCGGAACGACAATATAACGTCAACATGGGATTGCCACAATATACCGGCAACAAATGGCGATGAATTCCGGGGATGAATCCACTACGGGGCGCCGGGCCCGGCTCATCATTATCGGCCATATGGTTCATGGCCGAAGAGCTTCGTCATCGTGGCGCGGGCTTGTGATAAGGTCGGTCACATCGCCTGCTCCAAATAACAATCCACGTTCGTGGAAGCCCGTACGCGCTATCACTTCTCATCCCCTCTCGCCCACAACCCGTTGTGTGTTCTGCAACTTACCATGATGATGATCCGGTGCGACTACTGATTTTATACTTAGTCGCCCCCCCGGCGGTTATACGCGGCAATCCCGTAATCAGCACCAGAAGGCTCGAAATTTTCAAATTTCAGGCTCTTTGGATCGTATTTGCAATCCATCCGTGATTGAATGCGAACGGCGCGATTGGCGATGTTCACCAACCGGAATCGATGCTGAAGAAGATGCTGAAAGCGAGCACAACCATATATATCGATCCCTCTCTCTCATCCCGCCGATTCCCGCGCGGCCATATGGATCTGAAGATCCAGCGGCGGATCGACAGGCCATTCATCGAGATCCGGCCATCAGCACCGGCCGCTTGAAAGAGGCAACCCGAAAGAGACAACACGAAAGAGGCAACCCGCGCGCGATGGCGGCAAGGATCGGGAGCCAGGAACCGGCGCCATCCGGATCGGTCGGGTCTCGGCAAGGGAACCCGTTATCGGCGGAGGGATTTCAGCGATGGTATTCCGCAACGGGATTTCCGTGATGATGATTCCGCGATCCGGGAAAACGAACGCGAATATTTCATCGACGAACCGCGACGCACGCTCCGGATTTCGCCATGAAGCAATTGAGCGCGTCCGTATTTGAATGGAGCAATGTGTGATCGACCGGATTGGAGAATCGCAATCGGAAAACATTCGCCGTGGCGCGATGAAATCGCGGAAAGAGATCCTTCATGAATTATATTGTGCCCGCGTAGCCCAGAGCCAGCACTGCTCGTTTTTTTGGAGACCAAATCATGATATCGAATTCCGGCACGGAGCATCACGCGCGCATCGCAGGCGCGGCCCGTCTGATTGTGACGCTGATACTCCCGGTTATGGCATGCACGATTCTCTCCTGCGGCATCGGCGTGCATACCCGCTCCTTCTTCGGCGAAACGCTGGATATCAGAGTGAAGGTGGACAGCGTTGCAAACGATGAGCTGCCGCTGGCGATGGATGTTGTGTATGTCTACGATGAGAATGTGCTGGCGAAAATTCTCCAGATGTCATCGAAGCAATGGTTCGATCAGGAGGAATCGCGGCGACGAAGCAGCGCGGAGAATGATGATGAGGAAACCGGCTATCAGATGTGGGGATGGGAATGGGTTCCGGGGCAGGACACGACTGTGCATCTGCCGCTGAAGTCATCCACCGTGGGGGCCGTGGTATTCGTAAAGTATTTCAAGGAGGGGCAGCACCGCGCGAAGCTGCAACTCTTCAAGGATGTGGAGATGAATCTCGGCTACGATGATTTCACGGTGGAGCCATTGTAAGTCGTGAGAAGATAATCGTCCGGAGAAGATTTCAACCGGGCCATTGCGTACCATCAAGCTATCATGCTGAAGATCCGTCACGAACAGAACGCGGTGCTTGAGGAGGCCGCGCGCCTGAAGTTTGAAGATGAAACGGTCGCTCACCTCACGGAATTTTTCCCCGAGCAATGCGCCGCGCTGGGCGAAGACGGCACGCGCGATGCGATACGGCTCGGGGTCAGCCGGGGGATGCTGCATGGAATTACGTTCGAGCAGGATCTGAGAATCTACATTCGCCTCATGTTCATCTTCGGCAGAGAATTCGACACCGACGGGCAGATACCGTGGGCCGGAATGATACTCAACGATCCGGCGCTCCCCCTCTCCGGGCAGAAAATCCGGCAGCTTTATCTCACCGCAATCGATTATCTGAAACATCTGGCGGAGCAGGAGGAAAACGGTGATAAGGGATGATAAATATTCGGCGACGGCGCGTGAGATCTTCAGGTTCGCATTGGGCATTGCTCCGGCGCGGAAGGAGAGTTGGCGATGATTTTTCTCGGTATTGCGGTTGTGATGGGCGCCGCCGCTGCTTCGGAGGCGCTGCTCCGCGCGAATGAATACGATCAGGCGGCGTATCAGGGACGCGGCAGAAATCGCAGAACCGTCCTCCCCTGCCAGCGGGTTGGAACGCTTGAAGTAGAAGTGCTGGAGGGACCGCATGGAAACACCGTGGATCTTGCCGACGCGCTTGTTGATGTGGTGGAACTGGGAACGTATGCCTACAGTCTCGGAAACGGACGGCTGGTAATCTTCTGGCTTACCCCCGGCACCTATACGATTCGCGCCCGCAAGGAGTGGTACGCGCCGGATGCCGGGGCAACGCAGGCCGCGGTTCAGGTGGATAACGGCAGGACAACCCGCATCACCCTCCGGCTGGAGTCGATGCACTTTCATCTTCATGTCGATGCCGATCGCGATGGCGCCGTTGATGACAGCCGGACGGGAATCAGCAGTTGGGCGTGGGGCGATGGAAACAAGGGGACGGTGATCCTCTGCAACAACGACGATGATGGCGCCCCGCATGCCGGCGCGCCGGATAACGCCGCCAACGACACCGATATCAACACGGCGGCCGATCTGACCGATATCGCCCCGCTCGATCTTCGTCGCGAGGGACGCGGAACCGCGGCGCTGCCGCACGGCTGGAGCATGCGGCTGGCGGTAAGCGGCGCAAACCAAAATAATATTCGCGTTTTCGATCTGCGAACCGGCGCGGGGACGGAAGTGATCGGGCCGAATACGGTGGCGGATTATCAGATTCCCAACGTAGCGGTTAATGGACACGCGCGGCTTGAGATGGGAATGGAGGCGCTCCGTTACGCCGGCACCGGATTTACCGGCGCGATTGAGCTGACGATGACGATGAGCAAACCGGCCACCGGATATTCGGCGCACTTCCGCACAAACACCACCTACAGCGAAAAAGCGAAAGTCCGCGTGGCGCCGTGGATGGTATTTCATCATCGCGATACCGCCGCGATGGTCTACGTTGCGGATCGCGGCGGACAAAATGCCGCGTTTCGCAACGATCTTCAGGCGATGGCAAACACCGCCGGCCTCCCCA
>JBDSJW010000375.1:0-2671 GCA_039917235.1 Kapaibacterium sp. (SeqCode)
AGCAGCCGCCATCGGCTGTAGCTGGCGTGATTATGACAACAATGGCACGCTGGATCTGATCCTCCCGCAGGGGATCGTATCACGAGAGGGGATCGGCACAATGGCCGGCAGCGCGGTCCTTTCGACGACGGAGCGCGATCCGGCGAAGCTAGTCCGTAATCCCGCGAGCGATGGGATCGCGATGATGGTCAATCATGCCGGAGGAACCTGGGGCGATGTCGATAACGATGGCCTTGCTGATTTGATCCTGACAAGCTCCTGTTCCTGCACGCCGGTCGATCTGTATCTGCAAACGCCCACACACTCATTCGAGCGAAAAACCTTTGAGGCGGGGCTCTTCCGGCAGCCGGGGGGAGAGGACGCAACATGGGTCGATGTCAACAACGACGGCAAGCTCGATCTGGCGTTCCTGAGCGAGGGAAAACTGTATCTCTACCAGAATCAGAATTCATCCGCCGCTCACTTCGTGGAGATCGACCTCCTCTCCCCGGATGGCGGTTCGGCGATCACCGGAGCCGATATCGTCGTTGCAGCGGGGGGGAAGCATTACCGGCAGATCATTGCGTCCGGGCGCGGTCTCATGATGCAGGATCCGACGCGATTGCACTTCGGTCTCGGCGAGGATAGCCGCATCGATTCAATCACCGTCACTATGCCGAACGGCCATGCGGCGACGACATTCCGGGACATCCCAGTTGATCGTATCGCCCGATTGAATCTCGACGGGAAGGGAGCGCATGCTGATGCTCTGGCCCCATTCAATGTCAGCGCAACACCCAATCCATTCTCGACCCGTCTCGCCGTGCAGTACACGCTGGTCAGCAAGCAGCATGTGCGTGTCGAGATCTATTCTCCGTCGGGTGCGCTGGCTCAGATCCTCGTCGATGAGGAGGAGCCGGCCGGAGAGCACCTACACTACTGGAACACCGTTGAAAGCGATCGGGCAACCCTGTCGCAGGGCGCCTATCTCTATCGCATCACCGCCGATGGTCACGAAGCCACGGGAAAAGTCATCCTCCAGCGATAAGCCTTATGAAGAGAACATTATTGACACGCATCCGAGTTACTCGGAGAGGATATTCCTGGGCCGCGCTGTTCCTGACGGGGTTGTTCGCCCTGC
Source organism: Kapaibacterium sp. (SeqCode) (assembly GCA_039917235.1). Classification (GTDB taxonomy): domain Bacteria; phylum Bacteroidota; class Ignavibacteria; order OLB7; family OLB7; genus JAFDZV01. Next base: position 1,121 of record JBDSJW010000375.1, read on the forward strand.
TGGTGATGGTCGTGACCACGGCATCGGCACAGACGGGAGGCCCACTCCAGCCGGATTTCACGACGCCAAGTGCCGCTGGTGCTGGTCCGCAGGTTGACCCGTTCACCGGCTCGTTCAGTTATGGTCTGCCGGTGATGACGGTGCCGGGACCGAACGGGAGCGATTACACCATCACGCTTGCCTATCACAGCGGGACATCGCCGGATGCCGGTGTTCCGTGGGTGGGGTATGGCTGGTCGCTGAATCCCGGCGCGATCGTCCGCAACAAGCAGGGGTTCCCGGATGACTGGAAGGATGATGTGATCTATCTGAACAAAACCAAGCCTAATTGGACGGTGACGGGGACGGCTCGGATCGGGTTTGAGATCCAGAGCAAGGATATGGGAATCTTTGACAGCATCACACCGCTTAAGGCAGGAGCTGGATATTCATCAGTAGTCCGTTTTAACAACAATGCCGGCTATTCGATGGGGCAGGGATTTGATGCCAATATGAAGGGGCTGGGAAATCTGTCGTTAACGCAACGAGAAGATGGGGGAAGTTGGGCAGGGCAGGCAAGCCTCAGCCCTGACTTCGTCTTTTATGGTCTGAAGTTCGCCGGTATGCCAGGATTCACCAGCGGATCTGGCGTAGCTGCACGGATCCTCAGTAAAGTAGGTGCGGGTTTCGCCGGTAATGTCCTTACGCATTATCTCGGTACGTCTGGACCAAAGGAAGAGCAGTCCTATTCATTCCGATCGATGCCATATACGGGTTCCTCCACTAATTATTCATTTGGTCTGTTGATAAATCTTCCACCATGGTGGCTGTTTGGTCCGGAGTTCGGCGCACGAGGGAGTTATACGGAGCAAAGCCCGGTTGCCTATCAGAAGCTGCGAGGGGTTGGCTATATGTATTCCTCCGATCTTCAAGCATCTGATGTGGCCGATTATCATCTGGACAAAGAAGGGGCGTATAGGCCGGGCGCGATGCTCTTGGGAGTGCCATTCTCCAATGCCGATGATTATATGATCACCGGCGGTGCGATGGGGAGCTTCCGTCTGTTCAATCGACATCCGGGGACGTTCAGACCGAATGCCACTGCGAGTAAGCTGGACATCAAGCAGTCAAGTGGAGATCTTACTGTCGGTCTTCGCTTTGGGCTTGGAGGAGATTATGGAACAGGGTACAGCAGATATACTGTCTCCGGCCTAGCGCTTGCCAATAGTGGGTTGGATTATCAATTCGCCAGTCCCGATACAAATGGTGTATTCTTCCGCTTTAATAACGATATGGGAGGAAATGTCGGCTACTCGGATAATGACGCCGCAGTCCGCGCCAATATCATTGAAAGCACGATGCTGCCGGAGGTTCCCACATCAATCTATACGTCTGCAAACAAGGGTGAGGCGGTTTCCAGTCTCGGCTGTATTGGCTATACCACCAATGCACAACTGAATAAACGCACTGACAAAGGAAAATCGATCTACGCCTTTGATAAGTCATCGCTTGACCTCTCTTCCTCAACACTTGTCAACCGTTCGGAGACAGATCTTGCATCCCAAATTGGCG
>JBDSJW010000376.1:0-8289 GCA_039917235.1 Kapaibacterium sp. (SeqCode)
CGCCGCCGATCCTCGATCCGGCGGCCAGACGTTCGCTTCCCCCACGCAGGGTATAATCAAGCTCCCCGGCAGGGATAACGTGGCCGTCCACCTGCATCCGCCGCTCCTCGGTGAGAATTTCGCCGTACAGCCCCACAAATCTGAGCAGCCGTTCAATGGTTCCATATCCCACCGGAACCGTAAAGGAATAATATCCCAGGCTGTCGGCCTTTGTCACATCAGCCAGGCGCGTTCCATCATACAATTCCACCGTCCATCCCGGACGCGTCTGCCCCTGGATTTCATGCTGCATAAAGCCGCCACGGGGAATTATCGGGACATTGGAGATTTCCGCCGCGTACATCTGCGTCCCCGCCACCGGAATCCTTCCGACCATGATTTTTCTCAGCGGCGAAAATTCCGGCGCGATAAAACGCCACGTCCAGGAATTGAGCGAAACCAGAGGAGCCTGCGCCCCGAGCACGCCTCGGCGCATTATCGCCGATGTATTAAATTCCGCCTCGCCGAAAAGCAATTCGCCGCCGATTCCCACGGAGGCATTGGAGAGATTATTTTTGGAATTCAGATTATTTGATACGGTCCAGTCGATCATCGACGCCCCGAGCAGCGAACGGTTCACCGATATTTCCGGAAGGGGATCGCCGGGTGATGTCTTGTCCATGAGAAGCGACGCATATCGCTGATGATTCCGGCTCCACTGCACAACCGGCAGCCGTTCATCCGGCGCGATCATCAGCATAAGCTTTGATATTCGAAAATTCGCCTGGACCGCGAGAATTCGAAAAAACAGCGACTGCTCGATATAAAGCTCGCCGCCAACCAGACGTATGCCACCCGCGAAAAACGATACAGTATCCTTCCCACGTATGGCGATATTCAAACGACGCGAAAATTCAAAATGCTGATCGGAGGGGAAAGCCCCTTCGAGAATCATATTATCGGGGGAAATACCGGCGGGAATACGGAGGAAATCGCAGAGCGAAAGATAGGGGAGAAGCAGCGTATCGCCGGAGAACTGGGCAACAAAATCGTGGCTGGCAATGCCGGCCACCTCCGCCTGGGCCACCCCTTCCTCCAAAGGATCGGGGGAAATGGGAAGAGCGCCGCCGTCAGGATTTTTGCCTGCTCGGTCGCCGGCCATCGATATATTCGGGACCAGAAACAAAAGGAGCAGAATAAACAATACCGTTTTCATCGATATTCCGCCATAATGGTGACCGAACCCGAATAAGCACCCCGCTGTTGATGCGTGCCGCTGGTAATACTTCCGCCAACCCGAACCTCGATACCGCTCCTGCCGGAAAGGCCCGCCGGAAACTGCGTATCCTGATATAATGTTCCTGTTGAAAATGTTGTCCATGTGGCACCGCCATCCAGGCTGTACGCGCAATCGGAATTGCTGATCGTGATGCCGATATCGCGATCGGAGTTATTGATGCTGGCACCGTTGAGCGTGGCAAGGCCGGTAGTGGTGATGGTGATACGGACGTCCCTGGCAGTATCACCCGTAACCATGAAACGGGCGGCCTGGCTGCTGGAATAATTGACGACCAGCTCACTGGATCGGGAAAATGTACCGAACGTCATACCGGCAACGCCAGTCATGGAAATGGCCGTCTGCCCATTCCCGGATGATGCCGCGGTCGCGATTATAAAGATTATCATCGCCGTTCGCACGAAAACATTCATGCAACCCGGACGAGATTTACCCGAAGGGCACGCCATGATAGTGCAAGGTTAATCTACCGGCAGAATTGCAATTCCGCTCGCGGAGACCGTGACGAAATATTTTTTTCTAATCGTGGGGGCCGCAATCACGGCATCGTTCGCCGCGCCTTTTTTCATTGTCGCCGATTCGATTTCGATGGTGTAGGAGCCCACCGGCAGCTTCGGGAACCGCAACGATTTTCTCAGCGAAAATTCGGTCGTAAACTGATCGCTTGCCCCGGCAATCTCCTTCCCTTCAGAGTTTCGCACGTGCGCGGATAATGTCCCCCGATATGCTGAATTTCCGAAACGCCGCAGATCGATTAACACAAATGTTCCCTTTGCGTCCCCCCGCATTGCAACGCCCTCGATCGATATTCCCGTTCCAATTGTTCCCTTTCGAAAAATAATTGGGATATCGAGCTCTATTTTCATTGTAAGCCGTGTTTCGATCTGAGCCGCGCTATCCCCCAGCACCGATGCTTCCACCGAAACGGGAGAGCTTCCAAACACCGCGGGACCCCAGTATTCCCCATCCGGTATGGAATCCGGCGGAAGAATCAGCACACGCACCGAACGCGATTCGCCCGGGGCGAGCGTAAATCGATGCGGAAAAATCTTTACCCAGTCCCTGCATGATTTACTCAGTTCATCGTTGCTGGCATCGGATCGGAGTGTGACGCGCCCAAGAGAATCGCTCTGCAACAGCCTGAATCCAAGATCGGTCGTCACCTCAACCCGCTCAGATGTCGGATTGGTAAGATTCACCTCCTGCGACCGCTCGCGAAGGCTGAGAATGACACGGGTCGGAGAAAGCTCCACCTGTGCCGAAGCCGTATGCACGGACAGGGCACAAAGCAGAATAACCAGCGCAATTCTGGAGAGGATAATCATGGAAAATAGTCGTGAGAGCTTTTAACGGAATATCCCGAAAGGGCTTGGACATGCCCACCATCCACCAACGTATTACCGACTCCGGAGAAGAAGTTGTTGCCGGCCGCACATACTGAATATCCGCGCGCCGGCAACATTATCTTCTAAAACATGATCCATTCGAATAATTAATTCGAGTAGGCGGCGCTCACGGAAAATGATCCGCTATAAACACCACGCTGCTGCGTAGCGGCGGGGGTTACCGAGCCACCGATCCAGAGATATGCCTGACCCAGACCGTCGCTACCGGTGCCATTACCATCGGCATCGGCGCTGAGAGCAACCGTCACCGTTCCGCTTGATGCGTCGGCCTGCGTTGCGTTTGCCTGAACATTATCGGTGCTGTTGGCGATCATGTTGGCGCGATCCAGCGTTACGCTCAGCGTGGCGGAGCCAGCGCCGGAGGTCGTGTTCAGGGTTGCAGATGCCGGAACCGTGACGATAACATTATCCGACTCATCACCGCTGAAATTGAATGCGCCGGCGCCGCCCGCGGTCTCAGCCACTGCATTTGCCTGCCCCTTGGTTACGGTTCCGAATGCAAGAGGAGCGGTTGCCGTGCCGACAATCGGCGTGGTAACGGTCGCGGAGCTGGAAACACTGGTCTGTGCGACGGCGTTCAGGCCGGTGGAAAGTGCGCATACTGCGATTGCGGATACGAAAAGCTTGCTGAATCTCATCGGGGAAACTCCAGAAAAGGATATGTGTGGGTTGTTCTTCCGGGGAGCTGACCTTCTCCTTCGGACTGCCTATGACGTCTGTTGGACCATCACCATAGGCACCACAGCCTCCGCAAAAAGTTTTGCGCTCTGAATGCAAAATATTCTTCATCGATTATTCATTTAGCGGAATTCCGGGAATATTCCGGGAATTATATCCGCGTAACAATTAATCCTGTCTGCCGGTTCTTGCCCGGAAGAAGCAAATATTGGAATATCCTGCCCGCCTCTCATCGCCCGCAACAGCCGCAATGATAAGCATGCACGACAATATTCATTATTGATAGTCCCGACAAGCGTCCAAGCCGGATAATCATGCGGATCAGGACCGGGTCTCATGATAATGCGGATGCAACCTGTGAGGTGATTGACCGGAACCATGAACATGGTATGGCAGTTGCTTGACATCGAATATGATTCCCATGCGCCACTCCCCGCGCATATTATTTCCGGAGATCGATCGATGATGAACTTTTCGCTTTCGGCCACCCTCGCCGATGGGCATACGGTGGAACATAGCTTCCACGATTGCCATGACCTTATCCAGTGGCTGGCAGGCTATGGCATTGTGCCCGATATTTCATGCGCGGAGATTACCGTAAAGACTGATGATGGCAGAACCGTTCGCATTACAATCCCGAACGACAACAGCGTGGAAGTACAGGCGCGAATCGATGATAAAACCGCGTAACCATGCGGGTAATGCCGGTTGGCGCGGCATGAAAACAGATAACGGCAATGGCCCGCCCCGCCGATCCGCGCCGGAGGTGATACGGGCCATATAATCCGCCACCATGGTGTTATCCTCAGACCGAGACGGGATTCTTCGGCTTTCTGCCGCTCCAGAAGAGCCATCCGGCCAGCACGAGAAACACCGCCACCGCCGGGCCGATATATCCCAGCAACCCCGGATGGAACTCGTTCTGCCATTCCTTCGTGGTAGTGCCGAACAGAGGATCGACCTTGTCGACCTGTATCTGCTCCACATTGTAGATGTGAGCGCCGGTTGCCCCCCAGTAGACCAGCAGTCCCACCGCCAGCAGCAGGAAAATGATTGCGATGATTCTTTTGTTCATGGTATTACAGGCCTGTTGATCCGAAAAGTTGTGCCGTTACCTGAATCTTTTCGCCGACCTTGCTTCCGATGGTTCCCCGTGCTCCCGATACATTATAATCGGCGAGCGCCACGCCGAATGTGGCGGTGATCATCACCAGATCGCCCGGCGCGCGCTTGCGCGTTTCAGCCGATTCGTCGAGGTAGGTAATCTTGAAGGGAACCGAGAGCGATTTCGTGACGCCGTGCATCGTGAACTTCCCGGTCGCCACGCCGGTCGCGGAATTCCCCGCCACCTTTATGCCGCTCACCGATCCGATCGTAAAGGAGATCGACGGATATTTGGCTCCGTCCAGCCACTGCGGGCTCTGGATATGCGCGTCGCGCATGGCGTTGCCGCTCTTCATGGTGTTGACCATTGCGCCAACGGTCCCGTGAAGCGTGCTGAGGTTTTTTGGATCGAGCGTGAGCGTGCCGCTTACCCCCTCCGCGGTCCCCTTCATATTCTCCAGCGGCGCGTTGCTGACCCAGACAAACTGGTTCTTGGAAACCCGGTCGCTCAGCTTTACGGTCTTTACCCCCGAGGCGGTTACCGTAAGCCCCTGCGCCATGGCAACGGAGCCGGCGCCTATCCCCATCACCAGCGCCACGGCGATTGTCGATATCCCTGAAATCTTCATCGGATCTTCCTGTAATCTTGTAGTATTTGGTTGATTGATTGCTGCTGTCGTCCTTCCCCCCGCGCATCATCATGCCGATCGATAATCCCGACCGGCGCGCGATCAGTAGAAGAGATGTACCTGGAGCGCGAACTGTCCCGAGGAACTTACGGCGGTCTTCCTGTACCGATATTCCGGACGAATCTCGAAATAAGGAAACACGAAGAACTGGCTACCGATAACGTATGAATTGGCATCCACCACGGGAGATTCCGCGGTTTCCTTCGATGTTCCCCGTTCGTATCGACCCTCCAGGCTCATCCAGGGCGTCAACTGATAGGTTCCGTAGATCATGGTGGTGCCAAGCTTATAGCCGGTGCCGGTATGCGTAAACATCCCCTCACCGTAGAGCGCCGCCCTGTCGGAAAGCCCGATCCCCGCGAACGCGTTGATCATGGTGAACTCCCCATTTGCAAGGAGCGAACCGCCAACCATGCCGTTAAGCCCCTCGTCGAGAAGCTGCGGCCAGTAGATCAGGCGGCCGGAGAACGATGGCTTGGCGGAATCAACGCCGACATCGAAGTTCTGGCCGAGGTTTTTGGCGGAGTAGACGCCGGCGTTTACCGTGAAATCGCGGGTTCCCTCGTACGTAAGCTCGGCCCCCCATTCATTGTAGTTGGGGGGGAGGATCGGCAGGGTGCCGAACTCCGTGGTTTCCTGCCGGACGAACATCGTGTGATCATCCTGCCGGATGCCGACGCTCGGCTGGATATGCCCCACGCGGATCGACGGAAGGGTAATTCCCGGCTGATACTGAACGGCGAGATCGAACGAGGATTGCCCCTGATAGGCCTGAACCGCCAGCTTATCCCCCAGATATTTCTTATCGGCGAAGTTAAAGCTCCCGTACACTGTCAACTCGTCGAGCGGCTGAATGGCGATCGCCGGAGAAAGCTGCATCACTTTGATCTCCGATCCGGTCTGCGCTCCAAAATCCGCATACTGCACCCGCGCGTCCAGGCCAACGGTGACAAGCCCCTTCCAGAAGGTATTGCTCTCCGCGGCGAAGAGGGAATCCAGGCCGATCATCGATGGCTGAATGGCGCCGATCTCGTTCATCGTGCTCCACCCCAGCTCGTTCCTGATGCCGCTTCCCTGCGGGTTGAAGTGGCACGCGGAACAGCGCGTGCCGGTCAGCAGCGAGAAACGGGGAAGCGCGCGGAGATGGACGGGAGCCGCCAGTGCCATGACGAAGAGAAGGAGAAGCGCGGGGCGGCCGCCACGGAGGCCGATATTCCACGATAGTTTGATCGACGTCATCGTTGTTTCCATGCTTGTTTCGGGTTCGTTTTCCGGATCTGCCGTGCCACGGCGCGGTTTGCAGCCCTTCGCCGGCCTACCGCCCGGAAATCTCAGCGGAATTTTATGGTCAGCATCTTCGTGGCTTCATTGAACGTGGAAGTGTACTGCCCCAGAGGAGAACTTGCCGGCCCCTGCTTTACCGCGCCGGTGATATCGAACTTCGATCCGTGGCACGGGCAGATCATGATGCCGCTGGAGTTCGGTGCTCCAACCTCGCACTCATCATGCGTGCAGGTCATCGAGAGGACAAGATACGTTGTCGCCGTTTTCCGAACCACCACCACGCTTTTTCCGTCGGTTCCCTGATCCCCCACCAGCACCGCCTTGTTATCGGCGTCGAGCGAGGAGACATCCACGGTGATCTGGGCGGGGCCGTTTGGCGCGGTTGGGGAACTGGAACATCCCTGGAGGATCGGGGCAATCGTCCCGATCACCGTCAGCCCCACCATTGCCCCGGCACACTGGGAGAAGAACGAGCGCCTGCCTTCGCTTTCGATGATAGGGAGCTCGCCATTATTGTTTGAACACATAAAACCACCTCGATAAGGTTTGGGGGAGAGATAGTACGCAGCACTCCTGTACGAAAGCTTAACAACGGGCGTAGGCGCATTCGGAAAGATAGGATGATCTTTCCAATCGTAACAACCCTGAGGCCGCTCTCTGATAAAAGAAGATCAGGCTGGCGATATCGCCGAGAAAAGTTGGACCAGCGAAGGATGCGGAGAGGATAGCGGGCCGGGAATTGTTGTCTATCTGGAGTGCGATTCCCGGCCCGCCGTACTTCCTTGCTACGGAGGGAGGGATGTGACACGGCGGGGAATAGTTACATCGTTCCATCGGCGGAAAGTTGTGCGCACATCCCCGGCGCTCACGTAATTTCCGGCCCCATCGCCGTGGCGAGGTGGAAATTCAATCATGTACGGAACCTGTTTTCATGGCGATGTATTCACACGCGATAACGCTTATCACCGGGGAGACCATCCCCCTTTCCGCGCTCGAATTCTCGACAAGCAGAAGCGGCGGCCCGGGGGGACAGAATGTGAACAAGGTGGAGACACGGGTGGAGATCCGTTTTCCGATCACCGGATCGCAGTGGCTGGCGGAATCGACGCAGGAGCGGCTGGCGATAAAGCTCCGATCGAAAATCGATACGTCCGGGGCGATTCGCGTGGCAAGCAGCATCGCCAGAACGCAGGGGGGAAACAGGACGGCGGCGGTGGAACGGCTGGAACGGCTTCTCAATAGCGCGCTGGAGCCCGAGAAACCGCGCGTTGCCACGCGACCCACCTATGCGTCGAAACAGCGACGGGTGGAGATCAAAAAGAAACACGCCGAAAAGAAATCATCGCGCCGGTCCGGCTGGGATGACTGATCCAACAACACGATATCGCCTTACATGAACGCCGTCATCACGCTGCTGGATGAGGAAACTCAGCACCGGCTCAGAACGATATGGTCGAGCCTCCGCAAGGATGTGGGAGGGACAGGGGTTGCAACTACCCCCTTTCCACATTTTTCCTATCAGATCGCCGAACGCTACGAAGTCGATAGCGTCTCCGCGGTGCTGGAGCGGGTGGCGGCCCGGCAGCGCCCGTTCACCGTCAGGACGGCCGGGCTGGGAATCTTCACCGGGCCGGTCCCCGTTCTCTTCCTTTCGTTGGTCAAGAGCATCGAGCTGATCAGGCTGCACGAGGAGATATGGGAGGAGCTGCGGGGCGATGGAACGGACATCTCCGATCTCTACCGGCCGGACCGCTGGGCGCCCCATGTCACGCTGTTCCAGGGCTCCCCCGACAATCAGCGGCTCCCCGATATCGTCAAGGCTCTGAGCGGAGATGATTTCGCCGGCGAAATC
>JBDSJW010000377.1:0-8260 GCA_039917235.1 Kapaibacterium sp. (SeqCode)
AGGCGGCTCCGGAGCAAGGCGCCATCGGCCATCAGTGGATCGCTCTCCAGCATGCGGATCAGGATCAGCGCGCTGTCATCGGGAACGTACGGAAGATTGGGGGAAGGGGCGAACATCGCGGCGGCGGTATCGTTCGGGATGGGGCCAACCGCGATAACGCGGCGTGGCCCGGAGCAGCCGCTCGCAAGGAAAACCGTGGCGGAGAGGATCGCGACCGAGAGCGCCGCGACCGAGAGACGGGATAGATTCATGATCCGCAGAAGGTGATAATGGGAGCGGAGCGGAATGGTACTCCCGTGCGCATGACGCCCGCGCGGGGCATCAGTTCACCGGCTGAAATCCGTCCGTCGCGCTTGATGTGATATAGCAGGACCATCCGGGAAAGACCTGATAGCGATTGCCGTAGACGATCGGCGACCCTTCGATGGAGAGATTCTGGCGATCGGTCTGATAATGAAATGTCCCGGCCGTAACGCCGGAGGGGACAAGGTTCCGCTCGATATGAACGCTGTCATCGGTAAAGGTGAGCGCGGAATGCTGGCCGCTGATCTCCGTATCGGCGGGATCGCTTTCCCAGTGGCCGACAAGGCCGATGTTATAGCCAAGGAAGCGAGAGCCGGTATAGAAATAGAGGGAATCGTTCCGGAGGAGGAAGGACCAGTAGCGGAGCGTGGTATCGACCGGCGCGCCATCCTTCATATGGATCTCCAGCGTCCGGCTGTAGCCGTCGCCAAGTGGGCTCATCTCCAACTTCAGCTCCGACACGGCATCGATCTTCCAATCCGATCCATCGCGCAGGAACACTGTATCGCGAACCCAGGCGAGCGATTCCGAGTGGATATCGATTTCGTGGTTTGTGCGCGTCATCACCCCCCCCCGCTCCCCCGTTTCAGTGCGGGCATAGCGGCCAAGAGGCATGGTCTGATCGGCCGGCCCGGAAGGGCTGTCACATCCCGCGAAGAGGAGCGGCGCAATCAGCAGAAGTATTCGGAAGCGATTCATCATGACATGTCATTCATTGGGAGGAGAAGAACAACAGAGCTGAACAGGGATCGATCACGTATCGCAGCCGACACGTCCCAGCAGCGATTCGGCGCGATTCAACTGATCCGGTTTGCCGATATCGATCCAGAGCGCGCCATCCACCCGGTGCGCCAGTATGCTCTCACCTTCGCGGAGCAGACGCATGTAGAGGGGGATAATTGAGAAGGCCCCCTCCTCGATGATCGTACCGAAGATGCGGGACGAAACCGCATGAATTCCGCAGAACCCCAGTCGCCGAAGCTCCCCTGCGGGACGGCGGGCCAGCTCCACGAAGCCGGTTGCGCTGTTGCCGTAGCCGCACAGCTCCCCCGCCTCATCGAACGCCAGATAGCGGGAGGTTTCGCGCTCCATCACCGCGAGCGTGGCAAGCGGCTCGCGTTCGCGCTGCGCGCGATAGAGCAGGGACAGATCGATATCACTGATGATATCGGAATTATGGAGAAGAAACGATGCATCATTTCGGAAGAAACGCGATGCCCGTTTCAGGCCGCCGCCGGTATCGAGCAGCAGATCGGGCTCATCGGAGATGACCGTCTCGACGCCGAAACCGTGACGTTCCCGGATAAAATCGGCGACCATCCCGGCATGATGATGCGCGTTGACAATCAGGCGGGTTGCCCCCGCCGCAATCAGCCGCTCCGCCACGCGCTGGAGCATCGGAACGCCCGCGACCGGGATAAGGGCCTTCGGCAGAGTATCGGTCAGGGGACGGAGCCGGGTGCCAAGCCCGGCCGCGAAGATCATGGCATCCATAAATAATGGGATTGAGCGGGGCCGATGAGAGAAATGGCCCGGCTTGAACAGTCTGGGCATCCGTAGTACTTCAACAGCCCGATACAAGGCATCGAGATAGTCCGGCTCGGTTTGAACAAAGACAATATAGGTATGAGCGAGCTTCCGGTTTACCCCATTTTCCCACGACCGGAAGAGCGCATACTGCGGGGCTTTCAGGAGGGAGCAATCCCGTCCCGCCGGACGAACCCCTTGATGATAACACCACCGAAGGGGTTATCCGTGGAATTTGGAGGCGCCGCATGCGCGGTTGGCGTTGGCATGGAAACGAAGATCGCGAAACCTGTGCAGGGAGCCAGGCCTCGCGATCTTCGTCATACGCTTTCGCGATTCTTATGTGGGCAACCGGTTCTTCCGCCGAATGATACACCCGCCGGGAAGCCGGGGTGGATCACTTCAGGACTGTCGCGGCCATCACGGGGTTTTCGCCGGCATGCTGGCGCAGAATCTCAGCGATATCGGTAAATCCGTTGCTCTGTGCCATTGCGAAGGGGGTGGCCCCCATGTCATCCGTATCGGCGGGGTTGGCGCCCATCATCAGCAGATACTCCACCGCCTTCCGCTGGCCGAACGTGGCGGCCTTGTGCAGCGCGGTCTGCCCGCCGCTGTCGCGAGTATCGATGCGGGCGCCGTGGGAGATCAGCATTTTCATGATATCGACATAGCCATTCATGGCCGCGATATGGAGCGCTGTCTTCCCGGTGGTATCAATGGCATCCACCGGAGCGCCGGAGGCAAGCAGCATTTCGATTGCCGGGCGGTTCATAAAGACCACCGCGTAATGGAGGGGGGTTCCGCCGCTGTTATCCTGCGAGCTGATCCTGGCCCCATGCTGGATCAGCGTCACGATCATATCGATATTTCCGTTCAGCGCGGCGTAGTGGAGCGGGGTCATCCCATCATCATCACGACTATCGACAAGCGTCGAATCATTCATCAGCATCTGGCGAACGGCCACAAGATCGCCCGCGTCACTTGCGCCGTGGATTTTTCCCGCGTGGAGCGGAACAATCCCCCCGATGAACATCATCAGGGAGATTGCGCCGATCGCGAATTGGTTCATGTTCGTATTCATTTTCATCGTTCCTTAAGCATAATCATAGTGTCGTATCATATTCATCAGTACCAGTTCTCGAAAGGGTCTCCGTCGCATTTCGTGTTCTCATCAAAGGTCAGGCATCATCAGTTTCATCATCAGGGAACGGAGGCAATCTCTCAAAGAACTGTTCTGTTGGTTAGTATGGCAATTACCATTCCCGATTGAGGGGGATTTTTCGAAGTATTCATTCTGCAATCTCATCCTGATATGGTTGCGGCGAAGGGCGATTTCGGGCGATTTTCATCGTTTTCATCACGTTTAGTTCTGCAAATACCCATTGCGATCGCTGGAACGGAGTTCAGAAATAGCAGATACTATAGCAAAAAGAAATATCAACATTGACGGAATGGATTTCATAATGGTCAATATTGAATTCGTTTAATTTCAAAAGCTAAGAATTATTCAATCAAGCGGATAACAAAATTAAACGCACAAGATGGTGGAGAGCATGAAAAATCCCGTCCATCGTGGTATGACACGATAAACGGGATGACAATTGATCAGGAGGGTAAGGAGTCGGCGGCAACGCGACCGGGGTTAATTTCCGGCGATGACGCGGGAATGAGCCGAACAGATGACATCGATCGAGGCTTCGATATGCTCTGTAAAGCCGACGCGTGGATAGGCGCAGAAGAGCGAGAAGGTTTCCGTTTCGCAGAGGCGATGCCAGAGATACTCCATCCTGACGGTGGCCCCCTGGTCACCACGTCCCCAGAGGATCGCCACCATTTCGCCGAACGCGCGGACACGGCGACCATTCCCTCGGGCGCGTTCGATGATGTTCATAATCGTGGAGATAAACAACTGCTCGTCGGGCCACCCGCGTACCATAAACCGTGGAAGCACATCGGCCGCATCAAGATCGATATACTGATCGCTTGCGCGGGCCGCGTCCAGATCCAGCCCTCGGGCTCTGAGCCGGGACTCCAGCCCGTTCCGGTGGATCTCAGTGGCGATAATGATGACCCCTTCTCCCGCCTCGATCCCGGCCCCCGCGAACCCTTCCAGGGAATCCAGCAGGACGTTGTTATCGGCGTAGATCTGAACCATATGCTCACATGGAGCGATTTCGCCCCAGAAGATATCCGAACCTTTTCCATTATCCAGCATATCACTTCCCACCAGTCTACCTGTTAAAATGGCCGCGCATTGCGACTCCCTTACCTCATAATATGAGGAATTATCCGCATACGCCGAAAGCCGAGATGTTATACAAACGGAATGCCGCTATTCCAGCGGGCAGGCTATCAGGCGCTGAAGCGCCTCGTGCAGTTGCTTGAAGTTGATGGGCTTGGTGAGATGCTCGGAGAAACCGGCCTCGTGGCTCCGCCGGATATCCTCCTCCATTCCGAACCCACTCACGGCAATTCCCCGAATCGGTTTCCTGTCGCGCAGGGTCTGCATCAACTCGATTCCACTGCCGTCGGGGAGACCGATATCGCTGATAAGGAGATCGAAGTGGCTTGCTTCGGTTGCCTCCAGCGCCCTCCCCATGGAGTTGACCGCCTGAACGATGTAGCCCTGGCGTTCCAGAAGATGCTTGATCACATGGCTGGTATCGTCATTATCCTCCACCAGCAGAATGCTGACATTGGCGCCATCGGCCATCGGCACGGCCGGAACATCCTTCTTTACCTCCGCCACCATCACCTGATCGGAAAGCTCCAGGCCGACGGTGAAGATGGCCCCCTTTCCCTTTCCACGGCTGGCCGCCGATATCGTTCCGCCATGAACATCGATCAGCGTCTTGCTGATGGCGAGCCCCAGCCCCAGACCGCCGAAGTGGCGGGTGATATTCCGGTCCCCCTGCTCGAACGCATCAAAGATCCGCGGGAGGATCTCCGGGTCGATGCCGATGCCGGTATCCGAGACGGTGACGGTGATATGATGCGCGTCGTTGTTATGCGTCGCTATCGTCACCCGTCCGCCGGACGGGGTGAACTTGATCGAGTTTTTGATCAGGTTCCAGAACACCTGCTGCAACCGGGCCGAATCGCCGCGCACAATCAGATGTTCGGCGAACAGATCGAGCGTGATGCCGAGCTGCTTTTCCTGGATATCGCCACGGCATATCTCCATCACGCTCCTGAGGAGCGCATGAACATCGACCGTATCGATGTTGAGGCGGAGCTTCCCCTGGGTGATTCTGGTAAGATCGAGAAGATCATCGATAAGGCGCGCTTCCAGCTCCACATTGGTCTTGATGATATCGATCCAGAGCCGCAGATCATCCGGCAGCCCCGGCTCCTCCTCCAGCACCTGCACCGTGGTCAGGACCGGCGTAAGGGGGGTCCGCAGCTCATGGCTGAGCACCGCCAGGAACTGGTCCTTTGCGTTGTTCGCCGCCTCCGCGGATTCCTTCGCCTGTTTCAACTGCAATTCCACCGACTTCTGCTGGGTCAGATTCAGAACGAACGCCACGGCCATCTGCTGCGAGCCTTCAAGGAGCGCGCGACCGATCAGGATCGGGACGCGGGTTCCATCTTTCCGCAGGTATTCCTTCTCATAGGGACGGCAGACGCGGATGGTCTGGAGCTCCTCAATCGCCGCGCGGTCCAGCTCCCGGTACTCAACGGGGGTCAGTTGCTCCCCCCGGAGCTGGCCGGAGACCAGATCGTGACGGTCGTAGCCGATGATTTCGAGAAAGGCATCATTTGCCTCGATGACGGTGCCGTCAAGATCGGAGAACTGCACGCCGATCATATTCGATTCCGCGAGGCGACGGAAGCGGGCCTCGCTGTCGCGGAGGGCCTGTTCCATCCGTTTCCGCTCGATGATCTCCCCCTCCAGATCGCGGTTGGCATCCTGAAGCTGGGCGGTCCGTTCCAGCACGCGCCGTTCCAGATCGGTGTTAAGCCTTCTGATCTGCTCCTCCGCCCCTTTCCGCTCGGTGATATCCAGCCCGGTCCCGATCACATTGGTCACGTTTCCATGCTCATCGGCAAGCGCCGTCGTGGTCCAGCAGATGATCTTCGGCCGCCCGTCGCTGGAGAGCCAGCAGTTCTCCGAGACGATTGGCGATTCCCCCCCCTGAACGCGACGGAAGATCCCTTTCACCTCATCGACTTCATCGGCCATCAGATAGAGATCCCAGAGCCGCCGACCCACAACTTCGGTGGCGGAAAAGCCGCTGGCCTGCTCCACGGCGCGGTTGATCCGCACCACGCGCCCATCGGTATCGCAGATAAAGACAAGGCTGCCGGCGGTATCGATCACGGCCGAGACGAAATCGCGCTCGGTCTGCACTTCCAGGTTCTTCCGTTCAAGTTCGTTGTAGAGCCCCCCGATCGCCTTGTTGGTCTTCCCCAGTTCCCGGTTCACCTGCCGCAGCATCTCGGTCTGGCGCTTCACCTCCTCGGTCTTCCTGAACAGATCGATAAAGACGGAGACCTTGGCCTTGAGCACCTCGGGGGCGAACGGCTTGAACATGTAATCGACCGCGCCAACGGAATATCCACGGAAGATATTCGTGTCGCTCTTGTCCATCGCTGTCAGAAAGATGATGGGCGTATGCTGGAGCTTGTCGCGCTCGCGAATCAGCGATGCGGTCTCGAATCCATCCATCCCGGGCATCTGAACATCCAGGAGGATCACGGCGAAATCATCGGTCAGGAGGGATCGCAGCGCCTCGATGCCGGAATTCGCCTTGACGAGATTCTGCCCAAGATCGCCGAGGATCGCCTCAAGAGCCATCAGGTTCTCGGGATGATCATCGACAAGAAGGATATTGACACGCTGTTCGGACTGCATTGTCATCGGTACACTCTTCTCTGCGAATATGGGCTGTGTGCGTTCAGGGAGCGGGCTTGCAACGGGCCGCAGAGGATCGGGCCGCAAGCCGAGGAGGTCAACTCCCCATATACATCCGCGCCGTCCCAAAACCCGGGACGGCGTAACCGTTCATATCATACCTGCGATTCGATCCGCTGGTAGAGTCGCTCACCGGGAGCCACCGCTGCGTAATCGTTCTCATGGGGCGTATACCTGATCGTCTCCTTCTCCCCCAACCCCAGAAAACAGGAGGCGGCAAGGCCGGAGAAAATCATCTGATGCACGCGATCCTGAAGCGCCTTGTTGAAGTAAATCAGCACGTTACGGCAGAGGATCAGATGGAACTCATTAAAGGCGCCATCGGAGACCAGATTATGCCGTGAGAAGATGATGTTCCGGTTAAGCGACTGGCGCATCATCGCATGGCCGTACCGCGCCGTATAATACTCGGAAAAGGAACGCTTCCCATCGGCAAGCTGATAGTTGCCGGTATATGCCTGCATCACGCGAAGAGGATAGATCCCCGATCGCGCCTTCTGAAGCACTATCTCGTTGATATCGGTGGCGTAGATACGGCACCGGTCCAGCACCCCCTCCTCTTCCAGCATAATCGCAAGGGAATAGACTTCCTCCCCCGTAGCGCAACCTACATGCCAGATACGGACAAACGGACATTCACGCAGATACGGGACCACGATACGCCGCAACGCCCTGTAGAAGCCGGGGTCGCGGAACATGGAGGTGACATTGACGCTCAGCCCCGGAAGGACGCGCCGCCAGCAGGCCGGCTCGTGGAGCACCTTCTCCTGAAGGGCGGAGACGCTCAGAAGATTCTCGGAATGCACGGCCTTCCACACCCTCCTGCGGAGCGATGAGTAGGCGTATTCACGAAAATCGAACCCATATCGCCGGTAGATGGCTTCAAGCAGCAACTGAATCTCCAGCCGTTCCAGCTCGTCGCCCCCGGTATGGTGAACGATGTTCTGTCGATCCATCACTCCACTTGCACCAGTGATAAGCATACTGTCAGTCATCCGTTATCTGTAGAGCCAAACGCGGAGAAGCGAGAGGAGCTGTTCCACATCGACCGGCTTGGTGATGTAATCGGAGGCGCCCGCCTCGATGCACTTCTCCCTGTCCCCCTTCATCGCCTTGGCCGTCACCGCGATAATCGGCAGCGTCTGGAAACGCTTGCTCCGCCTGATCGCGCGCATCGTCTCGTAGCCATCCATCCCCGGCATCATCACATCCATCAGCACGGCCTCGATGTCGGGGGTCTTGTTCAGATATTCGATGGCATCCTGGCCGCTCTCGGCGTAGACGACCTTCATCTTATGCCGTTCGAGCGCGCTGGTCAGGGCGAATATATTCCGAACGTCGTCATCAACCACCAGAATCTTCCGGTCCGAGAGAACGGTCTCGCTCTGATGAAGCTCTTGCAGCCGCTGCCGCTTTGACTCGGGCAGATTGGCCTCCACCCGATGGAGGAAGAGCGCCGTCTCATCCAGCAGCCTGTCCACCGACTGGAGATCCTTCACGATCACCGCCTCCGCC
>JBDSJW010000378.1:0-17625 GCA_039917235.1 Kapaibacterium sp. (SeqCode)
CATCCACCGTAAACGCCTGTACCTGCGATCCGGGCTTCGACTGGGCCGCGGCCGGGATAACCGTCGCGAGGGTCAGTGCGGCAACCGCCGCGAGAGATTTCCTTGTTACCATCGGAGCGCCTCCTGAGTAAAGTTCAACTCGTCCAGCGTTGGCCGCTGTGCGCCGACGCCAAGCACGAACGGCTTGCCGACCAGATATTTGTTGGCGACCTGCCGAAGCTGATCGGATGATACCTTGGCGAGGTTATCGGAGAAATTGAGGTAGTAGTCCAGCGATGCCATGCTCCACCACCGCGCCGAGGTGCGGATAGTAAAGCTGTAGACATTATCCTGATCGAACAGCTTCTCATCGGCCGCGATATTCTTGGCCGTCGCGATCTCCTTCTCCGAGAAATAGCCCGGGCGTCCCATCGCCGCGATCTCCGATTTCAGCACGTTCAACGCCTGCTTTGCCTTCTCCTTGGGCCCGGTGAGGAAGAAGCCGATGGTGCCGCCGTTCTGGGCGGGGTTGTAGCCGCCGAAGATCTGCGTTACAAGGCCGCTGTCCACAAGGTTGTGGGAGAAGCGGGAGGTGGACTGGCTGATAAGCTCCGTAAGGAGGCTGGCGGCGTAGACATCCTGATCGTCCTTGCCGATGCTTGGGCCGAAGAACTCCACATGGATCATCACCTCTGGAACCTTTGCCTCGCGCACCACCAGCTTCGACGTCAGCGGCGGAAATGCCGGCGCGTTGTAGGTGGGGAACGGATTGGCGCCCTGCTTCCAGTCGGAGTAATATTTTTTGGCGAGCGCGAAGACATCATCGGCCTTCACATCGCCGGAGACGATCAGCGCCGAGTTGTTCGGCACGTAGAAGCGGTTCTGGATCATCTTCATCTTCTCCACCGTCGCGGTCTGGATTACCGGACGCTGCCCCAGCGGCTGCTTGCGGCTTACGTACGGCATCCAGAGCGCTGAATCGATGGCGCGGTTCAGCACAAACGACGGCTGCGCCTCGTTCCGGTCGAACTCGCTCAGCACAACCTCACGCTCCTTCACCAGCTCATCATTCTTGAAGGTCGGGGTGCGGATGGCGTCGGCCATGAACTTCATCCCCTCGTTCATCTTGCCGGAAGGGAGGGTAAAGAAATAGGTGACGACCTCATCCGACGTATAGCCGTTGAAGGTGATCCCCAGTTCCCGGACGCGATCCATGAAGAGCTCCTGCGATGGGATCGCCGCGTTCGCCTTGTAGAACATATGCTCGTACAGGTGGGAAAGCCCCGCGAACTCATCAGGTTCGGTGAACGAGCCGTTGCGGACGGCGATATCCACGGTCACCAGCGGCACCGAGTGGTTTTCGATCACCACCACTTCCAGGCCGTTGTCCAGCTTCATGGTCTTGTACGGGGACTGCGTCTGCTGCGCCGCGACAGGGCCGGCTGCCAGCATCACCAGCGCCAGCGCCGCCGGCAGAAGCGCCAGGGGAGGTCGCCAATAGAATTTCTTAACCATCGATTGTCCGAAAAATGAATGAATGTATGATAGAGATGAGGAGTTGACATGCTCTTCCGCGCAAGGTTGCCGCCGGATGAAAGGGCGGCTACGTTGCCGCCGGTTGTTTTGTTGCGCGTTATCCCCTCCCGCCGAAGAGCGCCGTGCCGATACGGACAAGGGTTGCCCCCTCCTCCACGGCGACCTCAAAATCGCCGGTCATTCCCATCGAGAGATCGGGGAGGGGGATTTCAGCGCGGAGATTATTGCGAAGATCGCGGAGGAGACGGAACATCGGGCGGACTTCCTCGGGATCATCGGGAAACGCGGCGATGGTCATCAGCCCGCGTAGTTCGATTCCCGGGATCGCCGCCAGCGCCCGTCCCAGATAGAGGGCGTCCTCCGGCGCGACGCCGAACTTCGATTCCTCGCCGGAGGTGTTTACCTGAAGAAGCACCGGCATCAGGCGTCCAAGCGCCGCCGCCTGCCGCCCAATCTCCGCTCCAAGCCGCTCGGAATCGACGCCGTGGATCATGCCGGTAAAGGGGATGATCTCCCGCACCTTGTTCCGCTGGAGGTGGCCGATAAAATGCCAGTGGACGGCATCGCCGATCACCGCGTGCTTCGCGACCATCTCCTGCACATAGTTCTCGCCGATCTCCGTAATCCCCGCGTCGCGCGCCGCGCCGACGATCTCCGCCGGCTTCGTCTTTGTCACGCCGATCACTGTCACCTCGTGCGGGTCGCGACCGCTCCGCGCGCATGCCGCGCCGATCCGCCGCAGGATATCCCGATAGCGTCCGGCGATATCATCGGTATCACTCATAAGCACGCCCTCTCGTTTGAGCAGTCTGTCGGGGGACGTTTCAAACGTCCCCAACACTCTGTCGTCCCCACCACGCTGTCATTCTTCAGCACGCTGTTAATAGCCAACTTCCTGCAT
This sequence comes from Kapaibacterium sp. (SeqCode), assembly GCA_039917235.1. Classification (GTDB taxonomy): domain Bacteria; phylum Bacteroidota; class Ignavibacteria; order OLB7; family OLB7; genus JAFDZV01. The sequence goes on from JBDSJW010000378.1 coordinate 2,417, forward strand.
CCGTTCCTTGAGATCCCCCAGGAAGATATTGATCGACTCGCCGTAATAGAGGTTGTTGGGAATCAGGACAAGGGAGCCGAAGGTGGCGGGCTTCATCCGGTCGAAGTTCTGGCTTGTGGTCAGCACCGTCTCCTCCTCCGGCCGGTAGGGGCTGTCAACATCGTGGACGACCACGTTCATGCCGAACTGCGTCAGCGCGTCATCCTCCGTCGGCGCCGTCTCAAAGCCGAAGAGCGCCCAGGGGATTCTGATCTTGACGGTGTAGCCGCTGTCCAGGCGGATCGCGACCGCCTTGATCGCCTTGGCGGCGGTCTTCTGCCGTTCATCAAGGGTGTTGGAGCTGGAGAGCTTGACATGCGCCTGCTGATCGATGAAATCGCCAAGGCCCACGTTCAGCGCATAGATATTGGAATCGGTCTTCATCCTGAAGTCGCGGGTTCTCCGTCCCACGCGGAACCTGTCACCCAGCGAGTACATATCCAGCCAGAGTTCCAGCCGGTCCGCCGTGCTGTCCACGCCGTTCAGGCCGATCGGGATCACCTGATCATCCTGAAGGGTGATATTGAAGTAGAGATAATCCTTGTCGTACGCGGAGCGGGTATCAAGCGTCAGATCCTTTTCATTCTGCCAGTAGTAGCTCCCCTTCATCACATACTTGGACATCTTCGCGATGGTGTTTGCCTGGTAGCCGGTGGAGACATCGCGACCGCGGCCATAGCTTGGCGTTGTGAGGAAATCGCTTCGGAAGAGGAGCTCGCCATCGGCGGTGTTCAGGTAGCGTTCGTAGCCTTCCAGCGACTGGAAGTTCCTGTAGGTTTCGTAGGTCATCGTCCCCTGCCGTTCGGTGGTGAATCGGTCCACCATCATCACCACGCCGTCGCGATAGCGATAGCCGTAGATCTCCCAGTTGAATTCCTTCAGCTTATGGGTCATATGAACGGCGCCGTCGGATATCGCCACGCCGACCTCGATCGGCAGCTCGACGAAATCGACCATCATCTGCTTCACCAGCCGGAGCGTTCCCTCATCATCCACGAAATAGTAGACGCCCATCTTCCTCCGGCTGTCGTTCTTCTGCCGGATGACGATGGAGATATCGTTGGCGCCATCGCCGGAGTAATCGCCGACATCGTAGCCCCAGATATCGTAGCCGGTCTGCGGGAGTGCATCGCGGACATCCTGAATCAGCTCGGGGGCAAAGTACGGATCGATCCGCTTCGCGAGGGAGTCAAAGGTGATGGCGTTCTGCGCTCGCGCGGAGGCGGCGAGGAGCATAAGCGCCAGCAGGGAGAGGGGCATTCTGATATTCATAATCTCCAAAGTTAGGGAGGCAGGGTCTGTCCCGCAACGGTAGCCCCGCCGGGGGCTCCGATAACGGGTCCGGCTTCCCTGCGGCGGCGGGGGCTTATCCGGCGATCGATCGCCTTCAATCGCTTGGGATGTTGATGACGGGATATCCCTGAAACGTCGGAATTAGCTTTTTCGGAAGCGTTCGGTCGCCGTCCGATGAAAAAGAATGAGTCAGTTCCGACGATTCCCTCCGCATCCGATCGTCGCTCTTTGCTAACTTGTTTTGCCGGCGTCGGTTTCGTTTCCGAGCGGTCCGGGCATCCGAAGTACTTCAACCGTCATTTTATATCGTCTCCGTGAGCAGACAACCGATGCGCATCTCACTCGACCGTACGCCGCCGACCTGGGTACTTCTGGTACTGAGCGGGCTTCTGCTCGGCGTGGCATATCCTCCCAATCCGGTGGGGCTGCTTGGCTCGATAGGGCTGGTGCCGCTGCTGATCGCGATCGATCGGGCGAAGTCGTACAAGCAATTGTTTCGCTGGAGCTACTCATCGCTTCTGATCTTCTCGGCGCTTTCCAGCTACTGGGTGGGGAGCTGGCAGGCCAGGGCCGATCCGTTTCTGATGATAAGCTGCGTGCTGCTGATCATCATCCATCCGTTCTTCTTTATCGTCCCCCTCTTTTTCTACCGGGCGGTGCGGCTCAGGACATCGCGGCTCTTCGCGCTGGCGTTCCTTCCGTTTCTCTGGTGCGGCGGGGAATATCTCCACGCGCTTTCGGATGCCAGCTATCCCTGGCTTACGCTCGGCAACACGCAGACCTATAACCTCTATTTCATACAGTTTATCGAGTTCACCGGCGTCTGGGGGCTGAGCTTCCTGCTGCTTGTGCAGAACTCCGTTGTGGCCGCCATGGTGTTCGCGCTCGGCGATCCGCCGGCCGATCAATCGCGGATTTTCAAAGTAGGGGCCGTGGTGCTTGCGCTGACGCTGGTTCCGCCGTTCCTCTACGGCTTTTACGTGCTTGGCGAGGCGAAGGGGCATATCCCCGGGAAGGGGTTGACGGTGACGGTGGTGCAGCCGAACGTGGACCCGTGGGACAAGTGGAACAGCAACGGCGAGGGGGAGGATCAGATCGCGCGGAACGCCGGTATCTCGGAGCGATCGCTGAAGGAACATCCCACGCAGATGTTTCTCTGGTCGGAGACCGCGATCCCCTACCCCGTCTCGCAGCCGGGGTTCGAGGCGCGCCGCGATGAGCTTCGCCGGGCTATCGACAGCCTTGGCGTCCCGGTGTTGACCGGCTTTCCGGACTACATGGAGTACCCCGACAAGGCGACTGCCCCCCCCAGCTCGCACGTGATCGTCCGTCCCAATGGGACCGGGGGGACCGACACGATCCGGTTCGACAACTTCAACTCCGCGGGGCTTTTTCTGCCGGGGATCGGTTTGAAGGATGCGGCATATCACAAGATGCAGCTTGTGCCGTTTGGCGAGCGGATTCCGTTTATCGATAATTTTCCATCGCTGATGAACATGCTGAGCTGGGGTGTCGGCATTTCGACATGGGGGAAGGGGGAGAGGATCACCACCTTCGCGGTGCCGGTCAATGGCGGGGTTGCGCATGCCGCATCGGTGGTCTGTTTCGAGAGCGTTTATCCGAACGTCGTCAGGAAGTTCGTCGATTCCGGCGCCAATTTCCTGACGATCATCACCAACGACGGCTGGTATCAGGGGACGCCGGGGCCGCGCCAGCACGAGCGGTTCGCGATCATGCGGGCCATCGAAACGCGGAGGGCCATCGCCCGTTCCGCCAACACGGGGATAAGCTGCTTTGTAAGCCCCTACGGAATTATCTCCGATGAAACGGAGGAGGGAATACCAACGACGATAACCGCGACGATCGAGCTGCGCGATGATCTGACGCTCTATGTACGCTGGGGGGACTGGTGGCCGAAGCTCTGTCTGGTGATTGCCGCCGGCATGTTTATCACTGCTCTGGTGCGCCGGGTCTCCGTTCCATCGGCCACGATCGAGATATAGTTCCGGTTCGGTTTTCCGCTTCGGCGGCGGGTAACGCATGCCGCCGGAGCGTGCAGTATCGGCACGGGGCGAGACGTGATTGCACGGGCTTCGCGCCGGGAGATCATCACCATCATCCGAAACTTCTTCCAATCCGCTCCGTCAGGCGCTGGCACGGTGGTTGATACATCTGAAAAATCCGTCGTCATTACAGGCACATCGTGGAAGCTGAATAAAATGGGCCGTCCGCCCATGTTCGATCCCCTCCCGGGGAACGATTTTAAAAGCTCTAACACTAACGTCGGGCAACCCGTTACTACAGAAAGAAACAGCATTCCGAAATCGCGTTATCGAAGCGGGGATGGAGTCAACATGAAGAACTCGCTCTACATATTTGGACTGGTGCTGCTGGCGCTGGTCGGCTGCTCCACCGAGACGCCGACGCAGGCACCCGGAGCGGATACCGATGTGGTCGCGGAGATCGTGGCGGGGGCCGTTGGGTATCAGAGCAACGGTTTGACGGCGACGGTTGGCGATGTGATCGCGGCGGGGAAGGGGCGCGGGCTGCGCGATATGGTCCGCACGGCAACCGCCGGCGATGTCATCGTGACCCAGACCGACTCCAGTTACGATCCGGGCTCGCGCAATCAGAAACTCTCGTTCGTCTGCCAGCGGAGTCAGGCCGATGATTACTCCGAGTGGAAGCTCCGCTATCAGATCGGGTTTGCCGAGCAGGCTCCCGGCGCCAGCGCCCTCGGCCTCCCGTTGAACGCGCAGGCGCACACCGACGGCACCTACAGGAGCCCGGCGCTCACGGTGCAGGGTTCCTCCACGACTGATCTCCAGTTTGAAAATCTCGACGCCCGCGACGGCGCCAACCTGAGCGGCGATTATCAATGGGTTGGAACCACGGTTGTCCGGAGCGCGCGTGATGAGCGCTACACCGACGTCTCGGTGCGGATAAGCTGGAACAGGCTTTCGGCCACGGCCGATCCGCGCGATGGTCGCAGCGTGCTGAACGGCCGATGCGATATCAATATCCGGGCGAACGGCCCATCCGGCGTTATCTCCAAAAACGGGATTCTGACATTTGATGGCGGTGACACGGCAACGCTGGTCATCGGCGGCAAGCGATATCTGGTAAGCCTGGGCACGGCCCGGCTGCAACAGGAAGGGTGACAACCGGGATCACGCGATCCTTTTATCATAGATCAGTAAAGGGCGGGCTCAGGAAATGGGCTCGCCCTTTTCATCTATAATCATCCCGCATTCGGCCGGATTTGGGGGGCATGCGGGGTCGTGCTGATTACGGGAAAGGGGTTGTAGAGAGATTCGTCTTGTATCTGTCGCGGGCATCGCCATAGATTATCCCGATCTACTATGAGCAAACGCCCGAATCATCTACATCGATCGGCCCCCGGGGGGGGATTCCTCCAGCGTCGCGGACGTGAGGTTCTGAGCAGGCTGGCTCATAACGAGCATTTCCTCAACCTCTTTGCCGTGATTGTCGGCGTGCTCCGGTCGCATCCCCCAACGGGAGAAGTACGGCGCGTGCTGATCTACAAGCCGGATCACATGGGGGATATGCTGATGGCCACATCGGCGCTCAGGGCCATCCGTCACCGCTATCCCGATGCCGAGATCCGAATCGCGGCCGGCGAATGGTGCGATGCGATCCTTGCCGGCAACCCCAACGTGGATCAGGTGGTTCGCTACAACAGCACGCTCTTCCTCCGTCCTCCCTATCGCCCCGATTCCTTCCGCGATCTGCGCGCCCGGCTCGGCTCATGGAAGCCGGATCTGGTGATCGGCCTGCGTGATGACTGGAAGACGCTGCTGGCGGCCCTTTTTTCCAGGGCGCCGCACTTTCAGCGGGGGAGCGTTCATCTGCGGGAATATCTCCACAGGCGCCGCACAGGGGAGCCGCGCCAGCATGAGGTCCAGCGTCTCGCGGAGCTGCTTGCGCCGCTCGGCATTGCTCTGGACCCGAAGGCCTATCTTGATTACGTTATCACGCCGGAGGAGGAAGAGGCGGCGGGGCGCTTTCTGGCGGATAATGGGATCGATGTTCCCTTTGCGACCATCCATACCGGGGTATCACAGAAACTGAGGGAGTGGTCGCTGGAGCGATTTGCGGAGGCGGCGCGCTATATCGTGGGGACGTATGGGCTGAAAATCGTGTTGATCGGGTCGGGAGGTGAAAAGGAGCGTTCCGCCGGGCTGGCGGCGCTGATCGGTGATCTGAACCCGATCGACCTTACCGGCCGGCTCGATCTCCGTTCAATGGCCGCCGTGCTGAAACGCGCTTCGCTCTATCTGGGATCGGATGGTGGGCTGATGCATCTCTCCGCGGTGGTCGGCACACGGACGCTCGGCCTTTTCGGGCCCGGCCTTCACCACATGTTCCGTCCCATCGGCAGGGAGGTCGCAACGGTCTATCATGAGTTTCCATGCAGCCCGTGCGATCAGATACACTGCATCCGTCCGGACGATACGTGCATGCACGCTGTCACCATAGAAGAGGTGATCGAGGAGACTGACAGGCTGATGGAACGGGATGGCGGAGCTGATCCGACGGCCTTGCAGCCGTAACGAGTGCATCCACGCGACGGCGGATGCACCTGCGTCAGCGCGCGTATCGGGGCGTGGTATCCCCGAACGCGCGGGTTACTATGCCGGAATCTTGACCACCTTCACGCTCGTGACCATGTTGTTGTCGGCAAAGAGCGAGCAGATATAGATGCCCGGAATCACTGGCTTGCCGCTGTCATCATTGCCGTCCCAGAAGATATTGTCCTTCCCCTGCTCATGTTCCCCCTGAAAGAGCGTCTTCATATGACGACCAAGAAGGTCGAACACCGCGATCCTGATGTTCCCCGACTTGGGCATCGTCAGCTGGAAGGTTGTGCTGATCGTGAAAGGGTTGGGATAGACGCTCCGCATCGCCATACCATTCTGCCCCGCCGGAAGGCTTGACGGAATGAACGAGGAGGCAACCACCATCCCCACCAGGACCATTGCAGTAAGCAGCTTCGTTCTCATAATGTACTCCGTATCACAATACTGATTTGGCACTCTCCAAATATAACGAGATCGATGGGGAAAGTTACGTCCTTTTTGGCAGAAGGAGAACTCTCGATTGCAAGCGCTGATATCCTTCAGATTTCCCCGGCCATCCTTGATCCCGCGGGGCCGTTAAGGGAGCGCTGAATCATCTCCCCATGACGGATCGCCCACGGCTCGATTGTATGGACGAACGCCCGTGTGGACTGTTCCCGAGCCGGTGGCATGGGCATCGAACAGCACGCCCGACACTCCCCGCCGTTTCCGTTTCTCTCCGCGATAATCATAGCGGGCTGTTGAACAACACCATCCACGGCGTTGGCCTTCATCATTCGCTTATTGCGGCGTCCGGAAGGACGTCTCATTCGCTCAGGTTCGGCCGCCGCGCGGGTGATCGTTCCTAAATAGTCTGAGCATCCGAGGTAATTCAACAGTCTGATAAAGCCTGTCGCGCTCAGGCCGTCGGCGATGATCCAAGCCATACCGGGACGACCGCATATCCGCAATGCAACGAATAGTCTGTAATCACGAAAAAGCCGATAATCCTCCCCTCCAAAATCATATGTGCCCGATGGGAGATCATACGATTTCCCGGTATCCGCCAGCACCACGCCAACGCTAATTCGAGATAGCGAGGAGATGCGGAATTGCGCGTGTGATGATGAGCCGCCATTCCATACTCGGTGATAAAACGAAAAAGCGGAGTCCGTCCGATACCATCCGCGACATCAATTTCCATCCGGTCGGATTGGATGATTATCCTGACACGCGTCGATTTTTCACCATGACCAGGTTGCATCGTGTTCAGGAGCGCCGCCATGTCATATTTCTGTTACCATTTGTGAATTGCTCCGTCCACCGACACCGTGTTTCCATTGCATGGCTATTCGCCGACGAAAAATCATTCTGTCAATCAGGTTGATGGTGCTGAACTTCAAATGTTGCTTTGGAAGAAGTTGGATGTCCGGATTGAATCTCGATAGCGGGGAGATGCCAATATCCCGGGGGCAATTCATGCTTCGCGCGCGCGCAATCCCGACGAGCCTCTCCACGTTGGTGGATGTATTGATTCCGACATCGATTTCCGCCGATATCGGTTGTCATATTTCAGCCTCGCGTCAAGCCCCATCACATTGAGCGCGTATCGTATTTGACCGATCTGATTGTCAGTGGGGTGCCGCGATGGAAAGCGACGTAAGCAACATCGTGCCTCATCCGGTTATCGGATAGATCGGGAGGAATACGGTTGGAAGATTTTGGCCGCCGGATCATCCGCCATCAGATGGAGTTTGTGGGATTGAATTATCGCGATCGGCATATGCTGGCAAAATGAAGGAGCTGATTCCATTCGATGTCGTTCTACTCGACTCCCATTTCATGGGATCCGGCGTTGGCGCGGCGATTGGGTGAATAACGCCGCTTGAATAACGTTCGGGATCGTTGCCGGGCCGCAAAAGCCGTCACGCATGAATTCCACGCCATTCCCCGTGATATCCGGCCTTCCGGCGCGCGCCGGTTGAGCTCCGTAACAAATATCCGGCGTGCTGATTATTTCCGCGTGTGCCGCTCCCGTCCGGGAAGAGCGTTCCACGGCCGTTGTTCCGATTTCGATCAATCGGATCGTACTAAACGGATGTGAAAGGCGGAACCACAACTTGATACCATCTGTTGATAATATCGCCATGGGGATTCCCGAAAATCCTTCCCGCCCCACTTCGCCACGCGAGCATCCCAATATCCGCGGTCATATCCCGGGCTACGTAGCGAACTTTCCTGAAATGCGAGCCATCAAACAGTGCGTGCGAATGCCTCGATAAAGCCTTCGCGGATTGCCGGCATTACGGTGATATGATATCCGGCGCCGTGATATTGATGTCCCGAATGATGCGGGATCGGGATGATGATGCTTTCATCGCGGATATTGGGGCATTGCGCTGGCCCGATGAATTCGGCATCCGCACGGCTTCGGAGAGAATTGCGTCGCGAAAATGATGTTGGCGGGGGAAACGATATTCTCCGCGGACGTGCTGGAAATGACGGGAGTGGTGCCGATGAAAACATCGTTCGAACAGTTCAAAATTGCGCTGGCCCGACGAGCGAACTGTTCTGATATGATCCTTCCCGAAGGTATAATTCCCATGCCGATCAGGACGGTATAAGTAATACCCAGCCTATCTGACCGCAATGCCTTCGACGAAATATGTGACGCGCACCACCGGCAAATAACCATCATCGGCATGGATGTTCATCGTGGAATAAATTGGCGTATGGTTTGAGTAATTGTTGCGAATGAAGAGCTCCGGCGATAGAAAGTCGCATTCTCTTTATATATTAGAAGAATCTTTTTAAGGCCTGTGAATTTCTTCTAGGCGGATCAGTAAACATACCAGGAGCTTCAAATGCCATCGACTACTTCAGGTGGGTCTCGGTTGATGAGCGAATTCGCTTCGCAAATTGTCTCGCAGATAGGGGCTATCTTCGAGCAGGTTAATGTCAGCCCCAGTCATCCAATCGCCGCTTTCCCCCTCGAAGGTGCCCAGAATTATCTCTACGTGGTTTATTCAACCAACGGGATGCCGCTGCAGGCGGGGGCAATGCTCGAGTCGATGGATAAGCGCCAGCAGAACCGCGCGGCCAAGGAAATTCAGGGTCTGGCGAGCAGCGGTTTCGCGGCGAGCTTCCGTGTAGTCGAGTTGATTTCTGAGGATATGGCGCGTAATGCAGAGCGGTGGATGATGGATCTTTTCCATGCCGCGCTTCCTCTGGCAAATGGTTTCGAGGTTAATCGTGGCCTTGCCGCGATAGCTCACGCACAGGAGACCCCAGCTCCGGCACGCCGTGGTCGTGGCAAGGCCGCCGCAACATCGGCGAAGCGCCGTGGCCGTCCAAGGAAGACTGAAACGGCCGAGACGGATTCCACGCCGGCACCGGCAAAGCGTCGTGGTCGTCCAAGGAAGACAGAGGCGGTTGGCGAGGTGGCGGTTCCCAAGCGTCGCGGACGTCCCGCAAAGAATGCAGCCGCTCCGGTTGCTACAGAAGCAGCAGCCGGTGTCAAGCGTCGCGGCCGCCCGAGGAAGAACGCGGAAGCGCCGGTAGCCGAGCAGGCCGCGCCGCGCCGTCGTGGCCGTCCGGCGAAGAATGCCGCTACTGAGACCGTTGCAACCGGTGGGACAAAGCGCCGTGGCCGTCCAAGGAAGAACGCGGAAGCGCCGGTAGCCGAGCAGGCCGCGCCGCGCCGCCGTGGCCGTCCGGCGAAGAATGCCGCGACTGAAACCGTCGCAACGGGTGGGACAAAGCGTCGTGGCCGTCCAAGGAAGAATGCCGAGGCACCAGCCGCAGCGCCGGTAGCTACCGGCCGTCGTGGTCGCCCGAGGAAGAACGCGGAGGCACCGGCCGCCGCTCCAGCTCCAGCAACCACCGGCCGTCGCGGTCGCCCAAGGAAGAACGCTGATGCTGCCGCGGCTCCGTCGCCGGCAAAGCGTCGTGGTCGTCCGGCGAAGAATGCCGATGCGGGGAATGCCGGTGGTGAGGCCACGGGCCCGAAGCGTCGCGGTCGTCGTCCGAAGAACGCAGCCGCCGAAGGGGCACCGGCCGCAACCACCGGCGCCAAGCGTCGTGGTCGCCCGAGGAAGAACGCGGAGGCACCGGCCACGGAGCCGCAGGCCACGCCGCGCCGTCGCGGTCGTCCGGCACGTACTGCCGGGGCAACCCAGGCCACCACCGGCGCCAAGCGTCGCGGTCGCCCCAGGAAAGTCGAATCGACTGGCGATCAGGTGAACACCGGAGAAACGAATGCCGGTGAAAACAGTGCCGAGCCGACGCAGCAGTAGAAATCCCGATACCAGCCGGACAGGTTCCGGCCGGTGGCGAGATAATTGAGACTGATAGGGGGGAGATTCCATAGGTGAATCTCCCCCTTTTATATATAGGCTATTCCGTTGGCGTTCTTCTTCAGGAATGTGAGAGCGTTATATTGATGGCTCACGATAATGTTCACGTAGAGTACCGTACAGATGCCGATCGTCACGCCGGATAGTCTTGAAACATCGCTGAAGCATGGGAAATTCGATCCCGTCTATTTTCTCTTCGGCGAGGAGGAATTTCTGATCGATGAGGCGCTGGATCGTATCATGGCGGCCACCGTCGATGAAAGCACGCGCAGCTTCAATTTCGATTTGATGTACGGCAGCGAGATTACGGTTAACGATATCGTGGAACGGGGGATGGCCTATCCGCTGATGGCGGAACGCCGCGTGGTGGTGGTGCGGGAAATCGACAGAACATTTGCGCTGCGGGGAAAGCCGGAGGAAAATTCCCCATTTGGTAGGTATATGAACACCCCTGCGCCGACGACAATTCTTATTATGACCGCCGCCACCGCCGATTTTCTCACAAAAGGAAAAAACGGCCCCGGAGCAAAAGCGCCGTATAATCTTATTGTCAACCACGCCGCCGCTGTTCAATTCAAGAAAATTTATGATCGGGAACTTCCCTCCTGGACGGCATCGCGGATCAAGGCGCGGGGAAAGGAGATTACGCCGGACGCCGTGGAATTATTTGTGGGATATGTCGGCGCCTCACTTCGCGTGATTAATAACGAGATCGAAAAACTTTTCACCTTTGTCGAGGATCGGAAGCGGATTACGGCGGAGGATGTCCGCGCGATCGTCGGGGCATCGAAAGTCTTTAACGTCTTCGAGCTTCAGAAATCGGTCGGCATGAAAAATCTGGAGCTTGCCGCGGAGATCGCCGAGCGGATGCTGCGTGCCGGCGAGCCCGCGCAGTTGATCCTGACGATGCTCACCCGCTACTTCACCATTCTCTGGCGTTTGATCGAGCTTCGTTCCCGCGCCAAGGACCAGAACGAGATGGCGAGGAGCCTGGGCATCTCCCCATTTTTCCTTAATGAATATATCGCCGCCCTTTCACGCTATCCGATGGCGCATCTCCGCAATGCGTTCGAGTCGCTCCTCCATGCCGATATCGTGATGAAGACGACCAACATGGAGATCCCGCTGGTGATGCAGACGATGTTGATCGCGATTATCCGCGGCGAGCCGATGCGGGGGATTCCCTCGGCTATCTACGAAGCTGCGTTTGGTTGAACGTGATATCCGGCATCCGCTAAACGATTTTTCAATTCTGACCGAGAGATATTCATGAATCCACCGACCGATACATTCGAGGATTTTTTCGCGATCGTCCGGCGTCTCCGCATCGATTGTCCGTGGGACCGCGAGCAGACACATGCCTCGATCGCGCCGCTTCTTGTCGAGGAGGCGTACGAGGTAAAGGAGGCGATCGAGGATAACAACGACACGGAGCTGAAGAAGGAGCTGGGGGATATCCTGCTGCACGCGGTGATGCACTCGGTGATCGCGGAGGAGCGCGGCGCGTTCGATTTCAACGATGTGGTGAAGTTTATCTCCACAAAGCTGATCCACCGTCACCCGCACGTTTTTGGCGATACCACGGTGAAGAACGCCGGCGAGGTAAGCGAGAACTGGGAGCAGTTGAAGATGAAGGAGGGGCGCCGCTCCCTCTTCGAGAATATGCCGAAGGCGCTGCCGGCCCTTCAGCGCGCCGATCGCGTGCAGGAGAAGGCATCGAAGGTCGGGTTTGACTGGGAGAAGCCGGAGGATGTCTGGAAGAAGGTGGAGGAGGAGATGGAGGAGATGCACGAGGCGGTGCGCGGCGGCGAACGGGAGAAGGTGGAGGAGGAGTTTGGCGATCTTCTCTTTGCGCTGGTCAACTACGCCCGGTTTATCGGCGTGTCGCCGGAGGAATCGCTCCACAGAACCACGAACAAATTCATCCGCCGTTTCCAGCATATCGAATCGCGGCTGATGGAGCAGGGGCAGACCTTCAAGGATGTCGATCTGGAGGGGATGGACGCCTACTGGAACGAGGCGAAGCGACAGGAACGGGGGGAATAGATGGAACCGGCAGCCCCATACGATTACGACAGCGGCGAATTCCCCGCCTTCTACTGCGATGCCTTCGGCTGCGAACATGTGGTGCTGCGGAAGATCAGGGGAGAGCTTAGCGTGACCATACGCGGCGTCGAGTTCAGTGGGGATGTTGACGAGCTCACCACGAATCTGTCGCAGGGGAGCCCGGAACTGGAGAGCTTTACGTTCCGTCCGACGCCGTACGGTTCTTTCTCCGGCCCTGACTACATAGCGTACGAGCTGGCGGAGTATACGCTCGAATGGGATATGCTGATCTCCGTCTCGGTTCAGGGTTGCATTGAGACGGGAACACTGACTCTTCGTCTTCGTGGGCTGCGAAATGAGCCACGTAGTTATCCAATCACCACGCTGATTCTACGCTACAGCGGAGGGACTTCTGTTACGAGGGTAGGTGAATTCGAGTCAATGCTTAATCTCCAGAAGCAGCTTCCCGAGGGAGATCATATCCGCGCCTGTATTACCTGTCTGTTCTCTGATTACTGGATCGCCGGCCAACCTCTTTACGGGGGGATGGGCTGTTTTGTCGAGATCAAGGATATCTATCTGAGCTGTCAGGACAAGGATGATCTTATCAACCTCTGGAATAATTACGAGAGTCCCGCCGTCACCGAAACCTATCTCTGCCCGAAGTTCGAGCTTCGCATTCCCGGCACCGGCTATCGTGGCTGAAACATCGATCCTGATCGCCCCGCTCCTTTCAATTCGTGTCAATCGTCCGCTGCCCGCCATCATTCATCTCTCCTTTCGTAGATTTGTGAGACTTCTTCGATTTGTCCCTACGTATAGCTCCAAATAGATCCTCATGACTCCTTCACGTCCAAAAGCCAAGCTCGCTCTCGAAAACGGCGTCGTCTTTACCGGCCATGCCTTCGGCGCGGTGGATCGCGAGTCCGCCGGCGAAGTGGTGTTCAACACATCGATCACCGGCTATCAGGAGATCCTCACCGATCCGAGTTACTACGGCCAGATCGTCACAATGACCTATCCGCACCAGGGAAACGTGGGCACCAACCATTTCGACGTGGAGTCGGGACGGGTGCAGGCGGCCGGCTTTGTGACGCGCGAGGCGTCGCGGGTGCGGTCGAACTGGCGGAGCGAGGAGAGCCTTGACGAGTATCTGCTGGAGAACGGGGTGATCGGCATCGAGGGGATCGATACCCGCATGCTTGTCCGCATTCTCCGCGAGGAGGGGGCAATGCGCGGCGTGATCTCCGCCACGGAGCTTGATGACGCAAAGCTGGTGGAAAAGGCGCGGGCAATCCCGAGCATGAGCGGCCTGGATCTGACGAAGTTCGTGTCGTGCGAGCAGAGCGCGCCGTGGGAATCGGTTGATGCCAGCGGCTACAGGCTGGTTCCCGCCTCCGGCTTCACCGCGAAGAGGGAATATCATGTGGTGGTGATCGATTACGGCGTCAAGCACAATATCCTTGAGCGCCTGACCAGCTACGGCTCCCGGCTGACAGTGGTTCCCGGATCGGCGACGGCTGAGGAGATACTGGCGCTGAACCCCGACGGAATCTTCCTCTCCAACGGCCCCGGCGATCCCGATGCCGTGAAGTACGCGATTGAAACCATCAAGTCGCTGATCGGCCAAAAGCCGATATTCGGCATCTGCCTGGGGCATCAGCTTCTTGCGCTGGCGCTTGGCGCGCGCACCTACAAGCTGAAGTTCGGCCATCGCGGGGCGAACCATCCGGTGCAGAATCTGATGACCGGGGAGAACGAGATCACCTCCCAGAACCACGGCTTCGCGGTCGATCCCGAATCGCTGAAGGATCTGCCGGTGGAAGTGACCCATATCAACCTGAACGACCAGACGATCGAGGGATTCCGCCACACGGAGCATCCCCTCTTCTGCGTGCAGTATCACCCGGAGGCCGGTCCCGGCCCGCACGACGCCGATTATCTCTTCCGGCAGTTTGTGGAGATGATGGACGCGAACTGATGCGGCGTTCGGCGCCGACCGCATCCACACCAGAGCTTTTTACACAGTTCAAATCATAGCAACATCATGGCATCTGTAATTCTCTCGGCCGCGCGCACCCCGGTGGGATCGTTCGGCGGCACTCTCAGCTCGGTCCGCGCCCCGCAGCTTGGCGCCACCGCAATCAAGGCCGCGCTGGAACGCGCCGGCATTCAGGGGGATCAGGTTTCCGAGGTGATCTTCGGCAACGTTCTGACGGCCGGTCTCGGCCAGGCCCCGGCGCGTCAGGCATCGCTGGCGGCCGGGATTCCCAACTCGGTCCCCTGCACCACCATCGCCAAGGTGTGCGGTTCCGGCATGAAGTCGGTGATGATGGCCGATCAGGCCATCCGCTGCGGCGATGCCTCGGTTGTCGTGGCCGGCGGGCAGGAATCGATGTCGCTGGCGCCCTACATCCTTGACAAGGCGCGCAACGGCTATCGGATGGGGGATGGGAAGATCATTGATTCGATGATGCTGGATGGCCTGACCGATGCCTACGATAATGTGGCGATGGGGGTGGCGGCCGATGCCTGCGCCGTAAGCTGCAACGTCCCGCGCGAGGCGCAGGATGAGTTCACGATCGAGAGCTACAGGCGCGCGCAGACCTCGATTGCCGAGGGGCGTTTCAAGGATGAGATCGTCCCGGTGGTGGTGAAGGATCGGAAGGGGGATATCACCGTGGATACCGACGAGGACCCGGCAAAGACCAACTTCGACAAGATCCCGACGCTGAAGCCGGTCTTCAGCAAGGATGGCACCGTCACCGCCGCCAATGCATCGAAGATCAACGACGGAGCCGCCGCGCTGGTGCTGGCCGACGAGGAGTATGCCGTCAGGAACGGCCTGAAGCCGCTGGCCCGCATCGTCGCGCAGTCCTCCCACGCCCAGGCGCCG
>JBDSJW010000379.1:0-7176 GCA_039917235.1 Kapaibacterium sp. (SeqCode)
CGAGCGCCGGCACTCGACGCTCGGCTATCTGAGCCCTGATCAATTTGAACGTCAGCATACTGCTGACTCTTCATTCACCCCTCTACAAAATCGGGGGAATATCAATTGCGAGCTTGTCCGTAAATAAGTCCGGCATTTCTATGGATGTGGGAAATGGAGATATTATTCTCAGGCAAACAGAAATTGTACTCGAAGTGTCACTCCACGGTCAGGAATAATACATGGTCGAGGCAACCAGCCCCTCCCCTGGCCCACCTTCCGATAATGCCGGCTCATCAATAAGATCTTCGCGATGCCGATCCGTGCTGAAGATCAGGACCACTGGATAGCCGGCCTTCTGCCGCCTCGGGAACATCACTTCGTCTTCGGCGTCTATACCGTTACTCCCATCACTTACCATCTGATGCGGGCGGATCGATTCGGCATAATCTTCCACGTATTTTTCTTCACGCATGAAGCTCAGGTACCCCTCCATCCTGGCGCTCTGCATGCTCGCGTCCGCGAGCGTCCTCAGCGCGCAGAAGCTCTCCCCTTCCATCACGAAAAAGATCGACGCGCTTTTTTCAGAATACAGAATGCCGGACACACCCGGATGCGCGCTCGGCATTTACCGCAACGGCACGCTCGTCTACTCCCGTGGATACGGCTGCGCCGATCTGGAACATGCCGTACCGATCAAACCGGGCAGCATATTCGACATCGGCTCCACATCCAAGCAGTTCACCGCCGCCTCGGTGATTCTTCTTCAGGAGGATGGAAAGCTCTCGCTGGATGATGATATCCGAAAATATATCCCCGAGCTGCCCGATTATGGCCACACGATCACGCTGCGGCATCTGCTCAACCACACCAGCGGTCTCCGCGACTATCTGGGACTGCTCGTGATGGCCGGCTACACACTGGGGGATGTTGTGGGGAGCGATGATGTGCTGAAGATCATCACGCAGCAGCGCGGGCTGGACTTCGAGCCAGGAACGAAGTACGTTTACAGCAACACCGGCTACGTGCTCCTGGGGGAGATCGTCAAACGGGTCAGCGGCAAACCTCTCCGTGAGTTTGCCGGGGAACGGATCTTCGCACCGCTCGGGATGACGCACACCATGTTTGTGGACGATCACTCGATGATTATTCCGAACCGGGCCATCGGTTACGAGGGAACCAACGGGGGAGGATTTTCACGGTCGGTTTCCACAAACGATCAGACGGGTGACGGCGCGGTTCACACAAATGTGGAAGATCTGCTGAAGTGGGACGAGAATTTCTACACGACAACGGTCGGAGGGACCACGCTGATCCGGGAACTCGAGCGTCGCGGCGTCCTGACCGGCGGTGATACGATTGGTTATGCGGCCGGACTCGAATTCGGTAGTCTGCATGGTCTGCGCACCGTTGGACACGATGGGGCCATCCGTGGCTATCGGTCACAGTTGCTGCGTGTCCCATCGGAACATCTTTCGGTGGCGGTGCTCGCCAACTACAGGGGAATCGATCCCAATGAGATAGCCGTCAGGATCATCGAGATCATCCTGGCAGATCATCTTCCGAACGTGACGCCGGTGGCCGCGGTGCGCCCCACGCCACATCGCATGGTTGTGAAGATCGATACTGCCGCGTTCGACGCATACACCGGCGATTACGAGATGGACGAGTCCCCCGGCTTTATCTTCACGTTCAGGAGAGAGGGAGATCATTATTTCGTGCTCGGCCCCGGACAGCCGCCGGACACCCTTTTCCCCGAATCGGATTCGCTCTTCGCCATCGCCGATGACGACATAAAATTTCTTTTTCATCACCCCCCCGCCGCCGACCGCATGTCGCTGCTGCAGGGGGGAGAACACATGGCGCACAGAGTAACCGTGAAGGCAGTTCCGGATAATCTTGCGCCGTTTGCCGGGACGTATCGCAGCCCGGAACTCCAGACCAGCTACACCTTGGTGGTGGAGAATGGAAAACTCGTTGCCAGGCACCAGCGTCGCGCGCCGGTAACACTTACACCGAAGCAAACGGGCGGCCCGCCTCTCTTCGCCGGTGATAACTGGCTGCTCAAGAGGGTGATCTTCGATCGTGGGAAGGATGGCGTCGTGAACACGATGCTGGTCTCATTCGCGCGAAACAGGGACATACGGTTCGAGCGGGAGCATTGAGTTGATCGCGAGGGATATGGAGCGGGATGCAAAAATTGATCCCTGAGGATATCGGGGGAGGTTCAGGCGGCGCTTCTGGCGGCGCTCGGGGTGCGCAAGAGCCGCTCGCGACCGTACTGCTCAAACGACAACCCGTACTCCGAGAGCCAGTTCAAGACGCTGAAGTACTCGCCGGAGTATCCATCGCGCTTCGGCAGCCTTCAGGATGCGCGGTCGTTCTCGGTGGAGTTCTTGGGTTGGTATAACGGGGAGCATCGCCATAGCGGGATCGCGATGCTGACGCCGTCGATCGGTGCATCACGGGCAGGCCGCGGGGATGCTGGCTGCTCGGAACGAGGTCCTTGCCGAAGCGTATCGCCGGTATCCGGAGCGATTTGTCAAGGGGCAGCCGAGGGCGGGAGTTTTGCCGGAGGCGGTGTGGATCAACAAGCCGTCAGCGATCGTCGTGCTGACCGGCACTGAGAGTCTCAATTGATCACAACTGGTGTCCCATTCTTATTGGCAGGTTCCGTGACGAGCAGGACGTTGCAGGATATGCCGAGACGATAGGAACCATCTTCCATGCCTGGCAGGAGATTGGCACTCTTTCATCGTAACTTGGTCGAGTTCGCAGACTGACAAAAGAAAAGAGGAGATCCAGACGATGGCCAAAAACATCATTTGCCTTTGGTACGACGGTGCGGCAGAAGAAGCCGCCCGGTTCTATGCTCAAATCTTCCCGGACAGTGCCGTGACCGGGGTTCATCGTGCCCCCGGCGATTACCCGGCTGGCAAGGAGGGACAGGTACTCACGGTCGAATTCACAGTGCTCGGCATACCCTGCCTCGGCCTCAATGGTGGCCCGGCCTTCCAACAGAGTGAAGCGTTCTCGTTTCAGGTTATCACCGAAGATCAAGCCGAGACCGATCGTTACTGGAATGCGATCGTCGATAACGGGGGAGCTGAAAGCCAGTGCGGGTGGTGCAAGGACCGATGGGGCCTATCCTGGCAGATCACCCCACGGGTGCTGCTGGAAGCAATGACCGGTCACGATCAGGCAGCCGCCAAGCGCGCGTTCGAAGCCATGATGCCCATGCAGAAGATCGACATAGCCACGATTGAAGCGGCACGGGACGGCTTATCGTAAACGGCCCGCTGCTATTGTAGCATTTCCAGTGCAGCGTAAAGCAAACGCTCAAGCAGTGAAAAAGCCCGGATGAGAATCCGGGCTTTTTCTTCTGGTACAACTTCGTTCAACGATCAGGAGTGTACTGGAGGAGGTGTGGATGAATTGTCAGGCCTCCCCTTCCCTTACCACCGCCCCAAGCTCCAAACCCTGCACCACGACCCTGTCAGCTCTCGAAACAGCATCCAGGGCTTCGGCAGGAGATCGAACGTCTGGAAGATCTCAATCAGATCAACAATCACGTCACGTTGGAAGAGATCGCTGCGGCCAGAAAGGAGGAATCGGCCCTTCACGGCGCAATCGGCATCGCACGGCCGCAGATCGGCGGGCTATGGCTGATATCGCGCAGGCCGAAGAGGAGGTAACAGTACGTCCCCTGCTCCCGTTTCAACCGACTCAGCCCCACAACCGCGGCGCGGATATAATCCGCTTACTCCCACCATGCATGGACATCAATGTGGTAACTTCATCCTGTAACGGATTATTAACGATGAGTCCGTTCCGGATGTGTCACTCCAGGAGATTTCCGCGACGGAATTCCATCACTGTCGGTAGACAGGCATCACATAGGAAGGATATCAGCATGGCTGCAAAAAAACCAACGAGCAATTCTAAAAAGCAGAAGTCGGCAAAGAGTTCGGCTCCCAAGGGGGAGGCGCACCAGGCCGCCGGTGGAGAGCTGCACCAGACCGCCGGTGGAAAGCATCCCGCGCTCACCACGAATCAGGGACTGCCGATTTCCGACAACCAGAACTCGCTGCGGGCCAACCCGCATGGCCCCACGTTGCTGGAGGATTTCATCCTTCGCGAAAAGATCATGCATTTCGATCATGAGCGCATCCCCGAGCGTATCGTTCACGCGCGCGGGACGGGCGTTCATGGATTTTTCGAGCTGACCGCCTCACTGGAACAATACACCACCGCCCGGATATTGACCGAGGTGGGAGAGAGAACGCCGGTGTTCACCCGTATATCGACCGTCGCCGGCGGCGCTGGCTCGGTCGATACCCCTCGCGATGTGCGGGGATTCGCCGTCAAGTTTTACACGAAGGAGGGCAACTGGGATCTGGTCGGCAACAACATCCCGGTGTTCTTCATCCAGGATGCCATCAAATTCCCCGATCTCATCCATGCCGTAAAGATGGAACCGGACCGCGGCTTTCCGCAATCGGCAACCGCTCACGACACCTTCTGGGATTTTATTTCGCTTACGCCCGAATCGATGCATATGGTGATGTGGATCATGTCCGACCGCACCCTGCCACGTTCGCTGCGGATGATCGAAGCCTTTGGCGTGCATAGTTTCCGGCTCGTCAACGCCGCCGGAGAATCGACCTTCGTGAAATTTCACTGGCGTCCCAAACTGGGCCTGCAATCCACCATCTGGGATGAGGCAGTCAAGACGGCGGGCGCCGATCCGGATTTCCACCGCCGCGAGATGTTCGAGGCCATCGAGGCAGGGAATTTCCCCGAGTGGGAATTCGCGGTTCAGCTTTTCACACAGGATGAAGCAGACAGTTTTCCGTTCGATCATCTGGACGCAACCAAGTTGATTCCCGAAGAACTGGTCCCCCTGAAAGTGATCGGCCGCATGGTGCTGGATCGCTGGCCGAACAATTTCTTTGCCGAGACCGAACAGGTCGCCTATTGCCCTTCTCATATCGTGCAGGGCATCGATTTTTCGAATGACCCGCTGCTGCAGGGCCGCCTGTTCTCGTACAGCGACACGCAGCTTCTGCGCCTTGGCTCGCCTAATTTTCACCAGATTCCGATCAATGTGCCACAGTGTCCATTCGCAAACCTGCAGCGTGACGGACGGATGCAGATGACGCAGCCGGTGGGCAGGGTTGCGTATGAGCCTAACTCGCTCTCGGAAAGCTCGCCCCGGGAAACGCCGGCCAGGGGCTTTCGCAGCGCCGCTGTGAGTGAAGCCGGCGACAAGGGCCGCATCCGTGCTGAAAGCTTCGCCGACCACTACAGCCAGGCGCGGCAGTTCTTTCTCAGCCAGACAGCATACGAGCAGGCGCACATCGCCTCGGCGCTGGTGTTCGAGCTTTCCAAGGTCGAACATGTGCACGTGCGTGAGGCGATGGTCGGCCACCTTCAGCACATCGATCCGGCCCTCGCCGATCGGGTCGCCGCGGGCCTTGGGTTCGACCAGCTGCCCGCTCCCCCGAGGACCGCTGCGCCCGTGCAGGACCTGGCGCCCTCGCCCGCATTACAGATTATCGGCAAGATGAAGAACACGCTCCAGGGGCGCTCAGTCGGTATCCTGATCGCGGATGGTTCGGACGACGCTCTTATCGATAGGATCAGAAAGGCCGCGACGGATGCCGGGGCCACCGTGAAGATCGTCGCGCCCAAAGTGGGAGGCGCGAAGCTTGCCTCCGGCCTGATACAGCCCGCCGACGGGCAGTTGGCGGGCACGCCTTCGGTACTGTTCGACGCCGTCGCTGTCATCCTCTCCGATGCGGGAGCAAAGGCGCTCTCGTCCGAAAGCGCCGCCATCGATTTCGTGCGCGATGCGTTCGGCCATCTCAAGGCAATCGCCGTGGATAGCGGCGGCCGGACACTGTTGAAAAAGGCACAGATCAAACAGGATGCGGGGGTCGTGGATGCCGACAATCAGGACGCATTTATCGATGCCGCAAAAACGCGACGGTGGGATCGGGAGAAGTTCGTACGTACGTTGGCATAACCGGCGTGATGAATCGGGACCACCGTCGATGCTTCCGATCGACGGTCTCGGAACCGTTGAACCGACAAGGGTTCCGTGATTTTAAGTCTCACCCTTTCCGCAGAAAAGCCATGAATTTCATTGAAATTCATGGCTTTTCGTTTTTTTGGAAAGATGTTCGATTTGAATTCGGTCTCTGCGGCGCCAGAGGATCATGATGCCACGGGCACATCCATGGAAACAATCCGACCATAATTCCTGTTAAACAAAAGCCCAAAAATCATAAAGATTCCAGGTCTTTTAATGTTTAGCGGAAAATTAAAGTCGTTTCCAGCCCGACATCCATCATTTGGTCCCATCATTTGGTCCCATCTGTTTTCGATCGATTTCCCCGCGTCAGTACGTAAGACGGTTAGGTGCCTTCCGTACCCGTTTCTGCATTCCCCCCGCCCCCCGCGCCCCGGCCCCGCGCTTGTTGTTGGTGCGGTGATGCAGCAGCCGCAGGTTCTTGTAGGAACTATCCTTCGACCGCGCATACGGACGGATATGGTCGGCCTGCGCCTGCCATTCCCTCATCATCAGCCCGAGGTTATGAGTGTCCTCGGCCATCAGCAGCCCGCCATTCAAATATCTATTGTGAAGCATCATCAGGATTCGCTGAACGGGGAGCACTCTCCCCTTCTTCGTTTTCGGCGCGATTCCACTAGAGGGATAGCTCGCCAGAATAGGTATCCGGCGGATTCTGTTGCGTATGTTCTGCACTCTGACGATCACATTCTGATCCTGGTGGCGTATGCGATCCACAACGTCGAGCCGCGCATGAGGATTTGAGTCGTCGATATTCAGATCCTGGGCAAGCTCCTTGATGTCGGAGAAAATCCCCTTGAGATTAGGGGTGATGATATTGGTGATATCGTTGGGAGCACGGAGCGCTTTGTTGATCGTCGTGCTGACGCCGCCGGTAATCGTCCCCTTTACGCGCGCCGGAATTCTTGGATCAAGGCTGTCATCGTAAGTAATCGTCAGATCGACGGTGGTAGCTCCCCCGCCCAGTTTGATAATGGTCCTGATCTGCTGCTCGATCTCCCCCCATGTTCCGCTGCCGCAGTTCGATCCCTTGGTCATCGGCGCGATATTGCATGGATGGTCCGGTCCGCCCAGCCCCAGGCCTATCAGGTGCCCCCCCTCGA
>JBDSJW010000380.1:0-10620 GCA_039917235.1 Kapaibacterium sp. (SeqCode)
GCGCCATTTATGATACTCCGTCCCTCCCTCTCCGTTCTCTCTCCCAACGGCGGCGAATTGCTTGTCGCCGGCGATACGGCCCGGATTTCGTGGTCATCCATCGCAATTCCATCGCACGTAAAGCTCACGCTCGATTACTCGACCGACGGCGGCATTTCCTGGCGGGCGATTGCGGCAAATCTCTCATCGCTGAATCTCCCCGCGACCAATTCCGCACGATGGATCATCCCCGAGATGGCAACCGAACGCGCGGTTATCAGAGTCGCGGTCCCGGGTGGATCACCAGTGGATCGCTCGGATCGATTCTTCACCATCCTTCCACGGCCACAGGTCACCATCACCCAGCCGGTTCCAGGGGGGGCGGTCTTCGGCGGCGACACGGCCACGATCCGATGGAGATCCATCACCACCGATTATGTGCGGCTTCAATATTCGCTCGACAGCGGCGCCACATGGCTCAACGTGGTGGCCGGCGGCGGCGCGCTCCCCGCATACTTCGGCGAGTTTCCGTGGCGAGTCCCGGACATTGCCGATGGTAACGCGCTCATCAGAATTATCAACGATGAACGGCCCCGTTACGCCGATACAATCAAATCCTCCTTCCCAATTCTCCGCTCGGAACTGCGGATCGCCGCGCCAAATGGCGGCGAGAGATTCGGGCCGGGCGCGCCGATAACCGTGCGATGGAATGCCCGCAACACAACAACGCTGCGGCTGGAATATTCCGCCGATGGCGGAACCACCTGGGCCTCTATCGCCGATCATATCGCCGCCGCCGATGGACATTATCAGTTTATCCCGTTCGCGATACCGACAAAGAGAGCGCTTGTGCGGCTGACGAATTCCGATCGGCCACGCATCACCGATATCTCCGACGCTCCATTTGAAATCACAGCCGCGAAAGCAATCACGATCTACACTCCGGCCGCCGGCGACCGCTTCGCGAAAGGCTCAACCACCATCATTTCCTGGGATGCTCCGCGGGTCGATCGTGTCGATATCCTCTTCAGCCCCGACGATGGCGCAACCTGGAGGACGCTGGCAACCGATCTCCCTTCGATCGATGGCGCATTTGTCTGGACTCTCCCCGATACAAACACCACGCAGGGTAAAATCAGTCTTCGGGAAGCCGGCGGAACAGTTCTTGGCGAGACCGGAATCTTCGAGATCCATGAGCCCGCGGGGCCATCGCTGAGGGTGATCACCCCGAACGGCGGCGAGAGCTATTCGGCCGGGAGCGTTATCCCGATCCGCTGGAGCGCCGGCGGGCTTACCGAAGTAACCATCGCCTATTCAGGCGACGATGGCGCAACCTGGACCGATATCAGGACAAACGTCCCGGCCGCCAGCGGGCAGATCCTCTGGACAGCTCCCGACGTGCCGGGGAGAACATACCGCGTCAGGATTGCCTCGGCGGTTCCGATGATCAGCGGCATGTCAAAAAATCCATTTGCGATCACCCGCCGCGCCACGCCCTCCATCACCATTCTCGCACCCAACGGCGGGGAAACGCTGGAGGCGGGCGCCACCACGGAAGTGCGCTGGACATCAACCGATATCAGCAACCCGATGACCGCCGAATATTCCACCAATGGCGGCGCCACATGGATAAGCGCCACCGCCACGCCGGCAACAGGCGACGGCATCCACACGTTTATCTGGACGGTGCCGAACGCTCCCACCACGCGAGGGCTGATGCGCGTGACAGTCCCGGCGGCCGGCGATATATCGGACGCGCCATTTGAAATCATTCCGGCACGCGGTGGGCGGATCGCGGTGATATCGCCGAACGGTGGGGAGATGTTCCGAAGCAGCGAGGAGAAGCTGATCATCTGGGATGCTCCCCCCAATATTATCGCGGTGGATATCGATTACTCGCTCGACGGCGGAACCGACTGGCTTCCGGTGGCGAGGAATATCGCATCGACAGCGACGGGAGGAAGACATTCATGGAGGGTTCCGCCGGTCGCCACGCGGACCACGGCGGCGCTGATCCGCGTTCGGGATCACGCCGATACAACGCGGAGCGATATCTCCGACGCGACCTTCACGATAGAGTCGGTCTCCGCCGGAATCGATAACGCCGCGATCGCCGACAGCGGCACGCGCCTGCTCGGCGCCTTCCCAAATCCCTTCTCCGAAACCACCGAAATCCGCTGGAATCAGAAAACCCGCGCCCGCGTGAATCTCGATCTCTACGATCGCAACGGTCTGCATATCAGAAGCCTGGAGATGGGGGATTTCGAGTCGGGCATACAGCACGGCATAATCTCCGACGAGGGGCTTGCGAGCGGTTTGTATTTCTACGAACTGAGAATCGGAGATGCCATGACACGCGGCGCGGTTACGATACTTCATTAATGCAATCTCTCCGGCACGGGTATCACGAGTGCGCCTTCCGGGCTTTGTATCGGAGGGCGCACGTACCCGTAACCCAGGCCTGCGTTGATTCTGGAGCGAAAAATTTTTCAGCGCGCGGAGCATCGTGTGGCGGAGCGCGAAAGAAATTCCACGCCCACGCCGCGACAATTCCCGCGGCCGGAGGTCAGGGTTAATGAATCTGAAACGTTAGACACGCAGCGTTGCTCACCGAGCGGATGGCTCCGTGACACGGGGTTTCATTGCCGCCGGCCGGAGCAAACCGCGGACTTCCGGCGCCCGGCATTTCCTTGCGAGAACATTATTATAAAGAGCGATGCGGATTTCAATCGGACACTTCATCACACTGCTGCTCCTTGCGCTCTTCTCCCACGTTGCCGCATCCGCGCAGACATGGCAACAGGTGGGCCGGATTCCGCACAGGAAGTATGATGACCAGGTCAGCGCAATCTCCTTCGTCGATGATACTCATGGCTGGGCTTCCACCGCCGGCGGGAGCATCTCCCGCTCGAACGATGGAGGGGAATCGTGGGAGAAGATCAATGGAGATTCATCCCTGGATCTGATCTCCGCTTTGATATTCGTCAACAATCGGGTGGGATTCTATTCGGGCAGATCCACTCATGCCAGCCATTTGTGGAAGACGACTGATGGCGGAGCAACATGGCAAGCCGTGTTCACCGACTCCTCAACGTCATCGCACGGGGCTTACTTCAGTATCATCTCATTTTCGATCGCCACTCCGAATGTGATCTATGCCTGCGGGAATAGCATCATACTTCGGACTACCGACGGAGGTGAACAGTGGAATGCTCTTCCAATTCTCCGCGATCCCCCCATCGGCTTTACCGCCATATGGCATTCGGTCTCCACGATCAATGATCATGATGTATGCGTGGCCGGCACATCCGGCGGCTTCCGTTCATCGGATGGAGGAGTAAGCTGGCGGAATATCAAGGCAAGCGGGGAACTCGCGAGCGCACAGATAATCGATGATACCACCATCTACGCCACGAGCAGTCAGGACTTTCGGAAGACGACCGACGGAGGGGAAACATGGAGCGGCATCACTCACAATAACCAAAGCGACAAGTTCCTTCCTCTCATACAGCTTTCATTTATCGATTCCCGTACCGGCAACCTTGTCACGAAAGACGGCATCTACAGCACTCGGGATGGGGGATCATCATTTCAGTTTATCCCCATCTACTGGCATGGTTCCCTGTACCGGCTCTCAACCGCTCCTTCAGGTCGGGCATGGGTATTCTCCATCGATAGTGGCTATGTATTCCGTGCCGATGCCATCAGCGGAATCGATATCGCTCCGGCGGCGGGGAGTTTCAACGCGGATCTTCGGGTTGCGGTAGAGGGGGGAGAGTATATCCTCCACTATCGGGCGGGGGAGCGCGACAGGGAGGCAGTGGTTGCCGATCTGCTTGGCAATACCGTGACGCGACTTTCGCTGCCGGCGGAGAGCGGATCATCGCGGATCTCCTCGACAGGGCTTGCGGCGGGGATCTACTTTATCAGCGTGGAGGGGAGAACCGTTCCGCTGGTCATTGCTCGGTAGATCGATTGGTTCGGCCCCCGAGCGGATCGATTCCGGCGTTCGGGAAACTTCAGAGAGCGGCCCCGCGTTTCGCGACGTGGTGGCCGCTCTCGTCGTTTGGATATGATCGCATGCCGTGGCGGAAGGCTCCATTTGCGCCGGGATCATGAAGAGTAAAAGGGATTCTTTCCTTCCTATCACCACTGATTCAAATCGCCCGATAAACATCTCCGCCATCATTCAAATCATGCACGATCATTCTCTGATGGAGGAACACTGGCGCAACCGGAATATTCAGCGACGGCATTCATATTTATGCAATCAACAGAATATTTATGCACACGAATGTTTGTTTTTATCCGTGCTATCGGCCGTGAACGCATAAATGATGCTAAATCTGAATGAATATGCAATTACTGCGTGATAGTGATATCGATGATTCCTTATCCCCCATCCAGCCGGTTATCGCGTCTTGCATGGCGTATTCAGCCATGTGCCGCGGGATGCCCATGAAATCACGCTCCGGCCGTACCGGAACTGACGGGAAGGCCACGCCGACCGGAGCCCAGCAGGCGGGGGATGACCGGGAAATTGAACGGCATGGCGCTCAATTTCCCGGATTGATACTGGAAGGAGGGAAATAGCAGCGGGAGAGAAATCAGTCGAAATAGTTTCCTGGATTTTCCCGGAAAACGTCGGGAATTCAGGAAGAATGCCCCTCAGGATGTCACATTATTTCAGCGAATCGCGCGCGCGTGATTTGTCAGCCGTCATATATCTCATCCGTCGCGATTTCTTTTCATTGTATGCGAAATCCGAATATGCCATATTGCTGAACGGTATACTTCGGATCTGTTCAGTTGGTGTGAACAATACCGTAAACGTCCTCCATCAATCCGTAATCTCCCCGGTAGCACTCCCAGCTGCCCGTTACGTGATGTGAACGATTCGTCCCGCACTTCCTTCCCATGGGAACGTGTTGCGACGATCTTTTATGTCCTGAAACGGCTTTATCCCGCACGGTGCGGGCATCCATTCACGATGCCTTCATCCGGGCGGCGTATTTTTTCATTCCGTTAGCAGACTGTTGAACAGTCTGAGTGCCGAAAGTTATTCAACAGTCCGTTGGGTGCATGCGCTGCTCCGAGATGGAACTTTGCTGGCGGTGCCCACACGATTCAGGGCACGACTGCCGTCATCGACTGGCCAGTCGCCAACTCAAGCCTGAATGGGTGCGTCAGCCCTCGGAATGCCGAACCCGACCATTCGGCCCTGTCTGCCGCCGTCCACATCTGGACGCGGCCATGATGATATCGACCTTGTCAACGCCCGGGTAGACCACTTCCCCCTCTTCCCCGGACGTTGTTCGCCGATCGCATTTTCTTTCCTTCATTCCATAGAGGAGATCCACATGCACAACGCTATCGCATTCCTCCGCAATCTGCCGCGGAGAATGTACTCGATGCGCGCGCCGGTCTTCGCGATCGCTTTTATCGCCCTGGCGATGAGCGTCGCGGCCCAGGCACAGCCGCTCGCGGGTACATATACAATCGGCGGAACATCACCGAACTATGCAACCATCGACGCGGCAATCACCGATCTGAACGCCAGGGGCGTCAGCGCTCCGGTCATCTTCAGCATCCGTGGCGGCACATACACGCCGCCGGCCGCCGGCTATCTCCTCAACTCCGTTGCAACGATGTCGGCGACCAACACGGTCACATTCAAGCCGGCCGTCGGGGCATCGGTGACGATCGCGGGGGCCACGAACCTGGGAACAGCGGTGTTTCTGCTCGATGGCGCCAAATACTTCATCTTCGATGGATCGAATGTCGTGGGGGGAACCTCCAAGGATATGACCATCCGCCAGCAGGAGACGACATATAATCCGGCAATCTGGCTTCGCAACGACGCCGACCTTAACACCGTCAAGAACTGCAACCTTCAGGGCGCGGGCGCCAGCCAGGGGAACTTCTCCTCATCGCAGGGAATCGGCATCATCTTTATCGGCGTTACCACGGCCGTTTCCGGAAATGACTCCAACCTGGTGACCAACTGCGTTGTCGGCGATCCGGCCGGCGTCTATCGCTGCAACGTGGGCGTGGGCTGCTTCGGCACCAGCGCCAAGCCGAACAACGGCAACAAGTTCACCAACCTCGATATCATCAATTACGGCAACAACGGCAGCTCCTACGGCCTTGTGGCTTACGCGGAGCAGGCCGGCACCGTGGTGGACGGCTGCTCGGTTCACATGACGATCCCCGCGCCGTCGGGCGTGACGACGATGTACGGTCTCTATACCGATTACTCGCCGGGCTACCCGATCAACTCCGTCTTCAACGGCAACAAGATTTACAAGCTGACCTCGGCAGCCGCCAACTGGACGGTGTACGGCATCTATCACTGGGTGTCCATCACTACCGCGAACTCGACGATCACCAACAATATGATCTCGCTTGGCGAGGATGGCGATCACACGTATTACGGCATCTACTTCGCGACCAGCACCGGCACGATCAACTTCTATCATAATTCGATCAACGTCAGCGGCAACGAGACCGGCACGCGCATAAGCTACGCCCTCTACAAGAGCTCGTCGAGCGCGCTGAACGTCCGCAACTGCGTCTTCAACAACATCCGCACCGGCACCGCCTACGGCATGTATGTCAGCTCCACGACGACCTGGAGCTCCAACTACAACTTCGTGACCACGGCCGGGCTTGCCACTTCGTATACCGGATATTATTCCGGAGCGCGCTCCACGCTCGGCGATTTCCGCACCGGCTCCGGTGGCGATGCCAACAGCGTTACCGGCACCGTAACGTTTGTCAGCCCATCCACCGGCGATCTGCATATGTCCACGACCGTGCGGACGCCGATTGAATCCGCCGGCACGCCGCTGGCGAGCGTAACAACCGACTTCGACGGCCAGGCGCGCAACGCCAGCACGCCGGATATCGGCGCGGATGAGGGGACATTCCTTCCGCTGCTGCCGAACGACTTTATGGCGGTGCAGCTTGTCACGCCGGCTCCCAGCACAACGACCCGCGCAAATACGCTCTTCAGCCCGATCGCGGTTGTGGCGAACAGCGGCCTGAATGTGCAGAACAATGTGAACGTCCGGTATCGTATCCTGAACTCTGTCAACGCGGTGGTCTATAACGATATCCAGACCGTCACGACGCTCTCCTCCGGGTTCAAGCAGGCGGTGACGTTCAACCAGACCGGCAACCAGAGCGGGACCACCCTCCTTGCGGCTGGAACATATACCATTGAGATTACGACGCAGCTCGTCGGTGACGGTGATGCAACCAACGACGTACTGACCGGCACCGTGACGCTCAAGGCGCCGCTCAGCGGAACCTACACAATCAACAAGCTCGGCTTCGGCGCAACGAACTACACATCGTTTACCGCGGCGATCACCGATCTCAACTTCCTCGGGATCAGCGGCGCGGTGAACTTCCAGATCGCCTCCGGCACCTACGACGCCACCACGGAGACCTTCCCGCTGGTGATAGGGAACGCGGTCGGCATGAGCGCGACTGCCCTGGTGACCTTCAAGCCGGCAGCCGGCGCCACGGTGACGCTGGACGCCACCAGCACCGGCACGCTGCTGGATCTCAGCGGCGGCCATCACTTCGTCTTCGACGGCTCCAATGTGGCCGGTGGCACCACGAAGAATATGACGATTATCAACCGCTCCACGTCGGCGCCGACCGTCCGCTTTATCAACGGCGGAAGCAACAACGTTCTCAAGAATATGATTCTTGAGGGTTCGGCAACGTCCAGCACCATCGGTATCGTCAACATCGCGGGGGGCGCGGCCAACTCCAATAACCTGATCCTCAACAACACGATCGGCGATCCGGCCGGCGTTATCCGCTCGGTGACGGGGGTGTATCAGACCGGGCTTTCAAGCTCGATGAATACCTCCAATACATTCGACGGCAACGATGTCGTGAACTTCGGCGTTGGATCGACCACGGCGTATGGGTTCTATGTCAGCACCTACAACCAGTTGCTGAAGATGCTG
The DNA here is from genome assembly GCA_039917235.1 of Kapaibacterium sp. (SeqCode). GTDB lineage: Bacteria > Bacteroidota > Ignavibacteria > OLB7 > OLB7 > JAFDZV01. The sequence continues at coordinate 7,965 of JBDSJW010000380.1, forward strand.
CGGAACAAGATCCATATCTCGGCCAATGGCGGCATTACGCCAGGCACGGTCTATGGCGTCTACTACTCCAACTCGTCGAGCCTTAACGACACGGTCGCGTTCAATCAGTTCTACAGCCTGAACACCGCGCTGACCACAACAACGCAGTATGCGTTCTACGACTGGATCACAAGCTCGTCGCCGGTCTGGTTCTACAACAACATGATCTCGCTGGTCGCCAACGACGGATCGCTCTACGGCTTCTATAACACCGAGCCGTACACGCTCTATATCGATCACAACTCGATCTATATCGGCGGAACCAGCAGCGCCAGCAGCACATCATACGCGATGGCAAGCACGTCCGGCGCCACGATCAACCTGCGGAACAACATCCTGGCAAACTATCGTGTGTCAACCGGATCGAACACGAACCTCGATATGTACGTGAGTTCGGCCGGGACGATGACATCGAACTACAATCACTTCTACAGCGGCGGCACCAGCACGGCGATCGGCTACTGGGTCGGTACGTACTACGCCACGCTCCCGGCATGGGTGGCCGGCACCGGCAAGGATGCCAACAGCACCTTTGGCGGGGTGACGTTTACCGACCCTGTCAACGGCGATCTTCACGTCAACCCGCAGCCGATCTACCGCGGCGAGGGCGTTGGGACAAACGTCGGCATCACAACCGACTTCGACGGACAGACGCGCGATCTGGCGGCCGTGGATATCGGAGCCGATGACGGCGACTTCAACGGCGGCGGCCTCGTGGTACTTTCCCCGAACGGCGGCGAGAAATACTCAGTCGATTACAGCCTCGATATCTCGTTCACGGCAAACCGCATCATGAACGTCCGCGCGGACTTCTCCACCGATGGCGGATCCACCTGGACGCCCAAGGGGACGATGACCACGGTGAAGGGGACGAACACCCTCAACATCACGACCCCGAGCAATATCACCAGCACCGCCCGGGTGCGCGTGATGAGCGCGAAGAACATCTGGGAGGGCGATTCCTCCGATGCCAACTTCTCGCTGGTGCTTCCGGTCTTCACGATGATCAGCCCGAATGGTGGCGAGGTGCTTGTGCCGACCGATACGCTCAAGGCACAGTGGAGCTCGCAGTTCGTTCCGCCGGCCATGCGCCTCCAGTTCGAGTATTCGACCAACAACGGCGCCACCTGGACTGTGTCAAACAACAACCTGACCAACACGGTCAACCTTCCGCTGACGAATGTCACCAACTTCATCGTCCCGAATACGCCGACAACGCAGGGGCTGGCGAGGATCAGGGTGTTCGGCGGAACGATCAACGATATCTCCGATGCTCCGTTCACGATCCTTCCGCAGCCGTTCGTGAAACTGAGCCCGATGAACCTCACCGAGTACACCGGATATGTTGAGAAGATCCGCTGGACCTCGCAGACGACCGATTACGTGAAGCTGGAGTATTCGACCGACGCCGGCATCACCTGGCTGGATGTTGTGCCGAACGGCACGCCGGTCCCCGCCTATCTGGGCGAGTATCCGTGGACGATTCCGGCGACGGCATCGCCAAGCATGCGCCTCCGCATCACCAACGTGGAGCGCCCGCGCTTCCGCGATTCGCTCGGCGGACTTGCCATCGTCAAGCCGACGGTGCAGGTTACCTCACCGAACGGCGGTGAGAAGTACGATCTCTCGCAGCCGATCAACGTAACCTGGAACGCCGGCAACGTGACGACGCTTCGTCTCGACTACTCGTCGGATAACGGCTCGACATGGCAGGCAATCAACTCCACGATCCCCGCGGGCGTTGGCTCCTACGTCTTCACGCCGGTCGCAATCCCCACCAAGCTGGCGCTTGTCCGCCTCACGGATGTCGATCATGCACAGACGTTCGACCAGTCGGACCGCTCGTTCGAGCTGATGCCGTCCAAGTCGATCACGGTCTACGCTCCGGCCGCCGGCGACAGGATCGTCCGCAGCACGACGACGCAGATCATCTGGGACGCGCCGCGCGTCAGCAGGGTGAACATCCAGTTCAGCTCCAACAACGGCATCACGTGGCAGACGCTGGCATCCAACCTCCTGGCATCCGAGGGAAGCTATAACTGGCTTGCCCCGAGCCAGGCGGTGCAGCAGGCGAAGGTCCGTATCGTGGATGCGGGTGATATCACCCTCTTCGGCGAGTCCGGCACCTTCTCGATCGTTGATCCGATCGTTACGGTTCCGACACTTCGGGTAACAGCGCCGAACGGCGGCGAGAAGTTCACCGAGGGAGATGTTGTCTCCGTCCGCTGGATCAGCTCCAACGTCTCCTCCGTCTCGGTTGCCTACTCCGCCGATAGCGGGGCAACCTGGACAACCGTCGCGCCGACCGTTCCGGCAAGCCTCGGCCTCTACAAGTGGACCGCTCCGGCCAACCCCGGAACCAACTACCTTGTCAAGGTCTTCTCCGGCTCGCCCGCCATCGCCGATCAGTCCGACGCGGTCTTCGAAGTCATGCGTAAGCTCCGCCCGGCAATGACGGTTCTCCGTCCGAACGGCGGTGAGTCGCTCTATATCGATTCAACCGAGCAGATTCGCTGGAGCGCTACCGATATCATCGGGAACGTCACCATCGAATACTCCACCGACGGCAAAGTGTGGCATATGATCGCCACCGTGCCCTCGACCCCGAGCTCCTACG
>JBDSJW010000381.1:0-10441 GCA_039917235.1 Kapaibacterium sp. (SeqCode)
ATCGACGAGCAGATGGATCTTTGTGCTCAGCCCTCCGCGTGAGCGACCGAGGGCTTCATTGGGCTGGGTACTTTTTTTTGACCCGCAGCGCTCTGATGCGCACGCACGATCGTCGAATCGATCATGACCCAGTCGAGATCCGGCTCCTGCAACTCCTGGAAGATGCGTTGCCAGACGCCCTTGCGTGCCCATCGCCGAAAGCGCTGGTAGACAGAATTCCAGTTGCCGAAGCGCTCTGGCATGTCGCGCCATGGCGCACCGCTTCGGGCGATCCAGAGCACGGCATTCAGGAATTCACGGTTATTGACCCCTGAGCGGCCGACATCGCCGACGTTGCCGGCCAGCAGGTGTTCGATGCGAGCGTACTGCTCATCGGTTATTTCATAGCGTCTCATGGCGCTAACGTAACGACTGACCATTTGTCAACACACTCTAGGCAATTACGTTCTTCCTATCCTCCGGCCCACAGATAAACCCCACGGGACCGGCGGCCGCGGCGCCACGCGTTATCCGTGGAGGATCGTGGCATGGTGTGGCATGGGAACTGCGCTCCGCGTTCCGCCGAGCCTATCCTCTCGGGTCGCAATATAGCGGCCTCGGCTTTCGCATCATCTGATCCCTTCCGTAATCTGTCCATTCCCCGGAAAGTGTCCTGGAATCGTACAATTCACCAACACACCAGACCGAGTTTTTTGACGGAATTCGCCCAAAAGACTTCTGGCATGAAAGTGTAGTAAAGAGACACTGTTCGGATGGCTCTCCTCTCCCTCGATGCGGGCTGCCGAATGAGAAATCTGATATTCGATTGTCGTGGTGCTCCCGGTGGGGTTTGTTGACCTTGCGATCCCGATCGGAAATAGTGATGCGAAGTTCGAATGCGGTGATGATCCCGGCTCCCTCTACAGCATGATCGTCACTATCGGGATCTGAGATGTCGCCGGCCTGGTTGCACTGGACCCGCAACCGGGAAAATGATTCCCGCCGATCTGTAACAGCGGCTTCTGCTACCGCTGCTACGGGGCGACGGAAAACAAATCGGCGCATGGATCGGAAACGCTAGACTTCAACGTTGTACTTCTTGATCAGCTCGTAGAGCGTCGATCGGCTAATGCCCAGCTTGCGCGCGGCTTCCAGGATATTCCCCTCGGTAACCTTTAACGCGTGCTTGACTGCCTGTTCCTTGACAGTCTCCAATGGCATGATCCCATCCTGATTCTCGAATAACGCGGCGGATGGGACCACGGCCCCTCCCTCCCCCTGCGCGAACAAGCGAACGGCAAGCGGCAGATCCTCCTCGCTGATGGTATCGCCATCGGCGAGAAGCACGGCGCGTTCCACGGCTCCCTCCAGCTCACGGACGTTGCCGGGCCAGGGATAGTCGTACATGATCTTCAGCGCGCGGCGCGAGTAGGCTTTTATCGCCTTCCCCTGCTCGGCGTTGAATTTCGACAGGAAATGCTCGGCGATCAGAAGGATATCGGAACGGCGCTGACGAAGCGGCGGAAGGACAATGGGAAAGGAGCCAAGCCGGTAGTAAAGATCCTCGCGAAACTCCTTCTCGCGCGAGGCCTGGATAAGATCCTTGTTCGTGGCCGAGACGATCCGCACATCCACGGTGACCAGTTCCGTTCCGCCCACGCGTTCGAACTGCCTGATCTGGATGGCGCGCAACAGCTTCGCCTGAAGGTTCAGCTCAAGCTCCCCGATCTCATCAAGAAAAATTGTCCCCCCGTGGGCCTGCTCAAACTTGCCGATCTTCCGCGTGTGGGCGCCGGTGAACGAGCCCTTCTCATGGCCGAACATCTCGCTTTCGATCAGATCCTTCGGGATCGCGGCGCAGTTGACCGCGACGAACGGACCATCCTTTCGCTTGCCGTTGAAATGGATAGCCCGGGCAATCAACTCCTTGCCGGTGCCGCTCTCCCCCTGTACCAGGACGGAGATATCGCTATCCTTTGCCTTGCGGACCAGCATCAGCACGTCGTCCATGGCGCCGTCGCTGGTGATGATGTTGTCGAAGTGGCCGGTTTTCTGAATGCTCTCCCGGAGTACCGTGACCTCGCGGGTGAGATCGTAGATGCGGAAGGCATTGGTGACCGCAACCTCCAGCTTGGGGAGGTCGATCGCCTTGGTGAAGTAATCGATCGCGCCCAGCTTCAGGGCCTCGACCGCGACCTCGATTCTTCCCTGCGCCGAGAGCATGATCACGGGAAGATCCGGGGAATGCTCCTTGATCTTCTTCAGCGTCTCAATCCCGCCGATCCCCGGCATCATGATGTCCAGGATCACAAGATCAGGCCCGTCAGCCAGCGCCTCAAGGCACTGCTCGCCGGTCGAGAAGAGCCGCAGGGTATGGCCCCATTTGGTTTTCAGCCAATGTTCGAGAAGACGACGGACGTTGTCCTCATCGTCGACCACATAGATTAATCGTTCTGCCATATCGATCTCTATTCAGTCTCGGCCGTGCGTGGAAGGAGCGTTTTGAACATTTTGACCAGTTCTTCGATATCGAACGGCTTCGTCAGATAGGCATTTGCGCCTGCTTCCATTCCAAGCTCGCGCTCACCATGCTGCGCGCGCGATGAAAGAATGATAAAGGGGATATCCCGTATCCCCTCCTGCTGGTGTACCCATGTACAAAGCTCGATGCCATCAATCCCGGACATCATCACATCGGAACAGATAAGGTCGAACGTCCGCTCGCCCAGGATCTTCTTGGCCTCCAGGCCATTCGGGGCAACGGTAATAGTATATCCCGCCTTCGCCAGGACATGCCTCAATAAAATCTGCATGCTCGGCTCGTCCTCTACGACGAGCACTTCAAGTTTGGTGTTCATTGCTGTGGAAAACGGACAGTAAAAGTGGACCCGACGTTTTCTGTACTCTGGACCGTAATCGTCCCGGCCTGCAACTCGACGATATGCTTGGTTATCGCCAGCCCCAGCCCGGTTCCGCGAATCGCCGTACCGGGGCGATGAACGCGGAAAAACTTCTGAAAGAGATGTGGCAGATCCCCCTCCGGGATCCCCATGCCGGTATCCTGAACTTCCAGAATCACCTCCGAACCTTCCACACGAGCCCTGATCTGAACCCACCCTCCGTCCGGCGTGAACTTTACCGCGTTGCTCAGAAGATTGATAATCACCTGAAGCGTCCGGTCGGGATCGACATTCGCGATCAGGCTGGGCCGGTCTAGAACCGACGTCAGGCTGATCCCCCGCGCCTCCCCCTGCATCACCACCGACTGAATCCCGCGCTCTACAAGCGGCATCACGTCGGTCGGACATTTTTCTACGATGGCGCTGCCGCTTTCGATGCGCGATAAATCGAGCATGTCGTTGATCAGCTTCGCCAGCCGTTTGGCCTCATCGAACACGATCTGAAGGAACTCCCGCTGCATCTCCGTCGGCAGATCGGGGTCGATCAGAATTGTCTGCGTAAAGCCGATGATCGATGCAAGAGGAGTCCGCAGCTCGTGTGATACGCTGGAGACAAACTCGCTCTTCATCTGATTCAATTCCTCCAGCACCCTGACGTGCTCCTTCTCCTTGTCGCGCTCGATCCGCAGAAGATGGTTGGTCTCCTTCAACTCGCTGTTGAGCGCGTTGATCGCCGCCTGCGCCATCTTCCGTTCGGTGACATCGCGACAGTGCCAGAGATGGCCGCGATAGATATCTCCGACGAAAATCGGGATATAATCCCGTTCAAAGATCCTTCCATCGGTCAGCACCAGCTCCTCATCGATGCAGAACTTCCGTCCGGCCATCACCTCATTCACCCGCATCACAAACCCATCGGGATCGGCGAAGAGACGTTTGGCCCCTTCGGCCAGCCCGGAGCTTTCCCTGCCGACAAGATCGTGCGGCGACTGACGGATATCGAACATGTCGCAGAACGTCTGGTTCATCACCACGATCCGCTCGTTCTCATCCTCCACCAGCACGCCGGCCTGTAGATTTTCCACCAGCGCGGTCAGGCGCGATGACCTGTACTGCAACTCCATGGCGATCTGCTTCCGCTCGGTGATATCGCTCTGAATCGCCACAAAGCGCTCCACCTGTCCGGCGGCATCCAGAATCGGCGTGATCGTGGCCGAAAGCCAGTAGGTGTGGCCGTCCTTGTGGTAATAGAGGATCTCCGAGGTGATCGGCCTGGCGTTCCAGAGCGCCGTGTTGATCTCGTTCAACGTCTCCGGGTTGGTAAGCGGGCCATGCAGAAGCTCGCTCGGGCGATACCCCACGGCCTCCTCCAGGGTATACCCGCTGAACCGGATAAAGCTCTCGTTCACCCACTCAATCTGTCCCAGCCTGTTGGTGATCAGCACCGCGTTGTCGGTCTTGCTCGCCACCAGGGAAAGGAGTTGAAGCTCATCCTCATCCCGCTTCCGGGCCGTGATATCGCGCGACGCGGTATGAACCTCGATCATCTCGCCGCTCTCGGCATCCCGGATGGCGTGCATCGTGGTCTCCAGCCAGATATAGTCCCCATCCTTCTTCAGGAACCGGAAACAACTGGTGGTGACATCGGTTGCGCCGCCGACCATACCGGAGATTCCGGCAACGTGGGAGGCATCGGCGGGATGGATGCCGAACTCCATCCGCCGGCCGATTAGCTCTTCGGGATCGTATCCCAGCAATAATTTGCACGATGGTGACAGGTAGAGGCAGATCCCGTCGGGAGAATAGCGGCCGATGATATCGGTGGAGTTCTCGGCCAGCAGCCGGAATCGTGCCTCGCTCTCCAGCAGTTTTCCCTCCGTCTCGTGGCGCCGGTCAATCTGCTTGCGGAGGAGTTCCGCCACCTCGATAAGATCGCTGTCGTCGAAATTCTCGTCGTCGTCCGGGCCGTCCAGATCTCCCTCATCCAGCCTCAGCACCTGCAACGCCTGCCGGAGCTTCCCCAGAACGATACGCTGGCGATCGGCCTCCTCACGGAGCTTCCGGTTCACATCGATCAGCTCCAGCGAGCTGAGATCCATCGACCGTTCTATCAGGTTCCGGTCGGCCTCGTAATGGTTGTACGATTCGTTGATCGCATTCAACAAAGGCCGATACTCATCCGGAATTACCTCCCCACCGCCAAGATATTTCTTGATCTGCCGCTGCAGCAGTACGTTGTACATCTACTTCTCTGAGAAGGTCGTAATTGTCATTGTTTGATTATGAAGCTCGCACTTCGTCGAGGCGGAGAAGGGTGATATCTCGCCGTACGAATAGAACCCGGTTACTACCGTGCCATCGCCCAGCACCTCGCACACGCTCTCCACTTCCTCCTCGGTCCTCTGCCCCAGCACGACCTTCCTGCCGACGCAGCTTATCAGGATCGCCATATCCGGACTTGTACTACTTCCGATTGTCTCCTGGGTCTCGTTCGCCGCTATCGACGCGCCGTCGATCAGCCGGTCGAAGTTTGCCTTCATCAGCCGCGCATAGGCACCCACCGGCATATCACCGGCAAATGTCATGCTCTCGCTCTCCTCGTCAATCGAAAGGATCGTCCGGACCACCGAGATATCCCCCTCGCCAACCCGGATGCTGAGCGGAAAGAGGAGTGCCGATCCGGGAAGCTCCGCGGCAAGATCGCCGAGATATTTCTTGTAGAGCGCCAGAGCGGACTGGCCGTCCAGCTCGTAGAGCACATTCCCTTCCGCCCGCGTAATCACGCGATCCGGGCCGAATGAGTCCCATCCTCCCATCGAGCCGTAGCCGATTTTCAGACGGGTGCCGTAGAAACCGATGGCGACGATATTCCCCTCGGTCGGCGACTGATCCATCCCCACCAGCGTCTTCTGAAACTGCGTGCCGTCGCCGGCAAGCCCCCCGGTCACCGAAATGTTCGGAGGAAGAAGCGCGATCATCCCGCGAACCAGATCGCTTCCGTTGACCTTCTGTCCGTCCGAAATCACAAAGACATGGAGCAGATCATCCCGCAGCAATTTGCCCACAAGCACCTGCCCGGCATCGTAGCTGCTGGGATGCTCCGCGATATTCAGCGTGGCAACCGTAAGCGGCGTGTCATCGAACACGATCGCGGTGGAGGTGATGGAATTATCCCAGACGTTTGCGCCAAGGATTTCGCCGGAGGTCGAGCAGGAAATAATCCGGGCGTTTGGATACGCCGCGCGGACCTCGTTGAAACGCTCAGCGATCGCGAGCTCCTCGCGGCTGCCGAACACCAGAACCAGCCCGGCGGAATCGAGAAGATTTTTATCTCCGATGCCGCTCCAGCCGTTCTGCCGAGTCCAATGTGCTTGTTCAAGTACCATGGGAGTACCAGTACCTTATGCTACTGACGTTCGTAGGCGCGAGGATTCCAATAATGGAACTGTGGAAGAGGAGGAAGGACCTTCGAACAAAGATATGATTATCGAACGAAAGAGATGCAAGGAGAACATCCCCTTTTTCCATCTCTTACGTTCATCTCCGTATCCGTTTTGATAACAGAACAAACCGCCGGAACGTTTCGGCGGCGGGGACCACGGAAAAACCGCGCAGGCCATCAGCTCCACGGACGCCCGCGATGGGGAACACGGAAATGTTATCGCCGGACGATCATCTTCGCCACTTTCATCTCGCCACGCGTGGTGAGAAGCCGGCAGAAATACGCGCCGTTCTCCAGCGATCCGATATCGAAGCTCACCCGGCTGAGTCCCCCCTTCATCGCGACCCCCGGAATCACCGTCAGTTTCTGCTCCCCGTTGGCGTCGAACACCTCCAGCCGCACCTGCTCATCTCTCATCAGCCCGACATCGAGCGAGACGTTGCCGGCCACTGGGTTCGGCATCGGATCGGTCAGGAATGTCCGTTTGGCCGGGCCAAGCGTCTGAACCGAGATGGTCCCGTGGCAGTTGTTGGAGCCGTGCAACTCCAGCGAGCTTACCGACGCGGTGATCGGGAGCTTCTCCACGCTCTCGCAGTCATCAAACACCAGCATCGTATCGTACTGCGTTCCAATGTTGCCGGCGACCAGACAGACCGCGATCTTCATCGCCGATTTTGAAGGGATCACAAGGGGAAGCTGCGATGGAGGGATGCTGTAGGAGAGATTTCCCGCCATCATCACCCGCGAGACATGAAGCGGCTTCAGGCCATAGTTGGCGAGCGTGATGCTGTCGCAATGGATATCGCTGAAGTTGAGGGAATCCCCCTCCCATGTGCCGCCGTGCGGGGTTGAAAGCGTATCACCGGGGGAACGACCCAGCACCGCCAGCGTAAAGCCGCCGATTGTATCACGGTCCAGCGTGGTGTTGCCAAGGGAATCGCGGAGGGTGATCTGATAGATCATATCCTGCCGGGGATCGACCTTATGGAGCCTGAGCTTTACCAGCTTCGTGGGGAGCTGCGTGGAATCGGTGAGCCATTCGCTGCTGCCATTGATCAGCAGATCGACAGCGGCCGACATGATCCCCGATTCGCGGTAGCCCTCGAAATAACTGAGATTGAGATCGCCGTTGCAGCTCCCCTGTTCCCGAAGCGAGCCGGGAGCGGATGTATCGGTACGGTGGTCCACCGGAATCGTCGCCAGCGTCCTGTCCGTGCAGGCGCCGGCGATGGCGAGCGTTGCCAGAAGCGTGGTATCGTGAGCATCGGGAAAGCAGATGTCGATTGCGGCGCTCCCCCCCGGCGCAAGCGTGATCGGCAACATGGTGGTGATCGTCGCGCGGGAGTTGCTGTCCACAAGCCAGGCGCGCGCCACGGTCTGATCAAAACCGCCGTAGTTCTCGATCATCACGCGCCGGCAGATGCCGGAATCATTGAACCGGACCAGCGTATCGACGATAATCGGCGAGGCTCCCCCCCCCGCGACCCGCACGGTAAAGCCGGGGATCTTGAAATTTCTGAGGGTGGTCAGCCCGGCCGAATCGGTGCAGCGCATGGAGATCACGCCATCCTGATATGGATCGATAAGCACGGCATGGTAGCGGAGCGTATCGGAACCACGAGCGATCGGATCAACCGTCACCCGCACATTGACGGTATCCTTTGTCACCTCCACCGAGTCTATGCCGGAATCGGAGATGCCGTTATCGGAGATGACGCCGTCGCCGGAGGCGCAACTGTCGCTCCAGATGATCGTCGGCGGCGTATAATCGATCACCAGCCGCCGGAAGAGGAGACCGCCGGGATAGCCGTAGGAATTAGCATGGCCGTAGCCGTAGACATAGAGCCCGAACGCCGAATCGGCCTTGACAAAGTGGTTTCCCGGCTGCAATTGAATCTGCGCGTACTTGAAACTGCTCCCCGGCACCGGACGGAAGGTGGCGCTTACCGCGATTCCATCCAGCCGGAGCGATCCCACGCCATTGGCGGGAATCACAACGTTGATATAATGATATTCCGCCGGGAACTCGGAGTTGACGATGCTCTGAAACGCATACGCGGTATCAAACTGCTCCACCGGCGGGATCAGCATCATAAACGGATCGCCGATCGGATGATCATTGAAGTTGCCGTTGTCGGGGGCCGAATGCTCGTACTGCGCCACAAGGATAGGCTGCGTGGCGGTGAAACTCATCGCCTCGGAGAGCGGAAGCTCCAGCACGCTCCCCGCGCCGATCGTAAAGTTCCGGGTTCCGGTGCCTGACCCCACGACCTGAAGATTGGTCCCGTTGAACGCCGCCAGCACATGCACCAGCGAGGGCTCGTTGCTGCTGACTGGAAAATAGGGGGCCACCAGCGCATTCTTCCCCCATACCTCCGATGGCGGGATCTGCTCGAAGACGTTATCGAGATTGGTTCCCAGATATGTTGGGATGCAGACCCGCGCCGATCCGGCAAAGAGCGCCACCGGCTTATCGGCCTGGATCTCGGTGCCGCTTACGTCCTGCTCGCTCTCCAGCCCCGCCTGCGCAAAGAACACCTCCCCCTGATCCAGCATCACCGTAAACGGCGCGTTCCCCCGCCCGTTGATCCTGAGCCCCGGCGATGGCTTCACCTGCACCGTTGTCCCATCCCGCGTCCCAATCACGGCGAACTCCGACGGATGCTCGAACGGTGTCGTGGGAAAGCTGCTCCGGATGCCGTTGTGATAGCCAAGGACGATATACCGCCCGCGCAAAACATCGGCCGGAAGGCCAAGAAACGCATCGGCGGAGAACGCCTTGATGCTGGAACCGTACAGGGTTATCTCCTCATTGGCGACGACATGGATCGATTTCAGGGTAAGCTCATTGATGGTGCTTCTGCCCAGGTCCGGCAGTTCCACATCGTAACCGAACATCCTGCCGATATCGACCGTCACCGTGACGTTCGGCGTCGGCAGGTTCACGGTTCTGCTGGCCCCGGTCTCCATGTAGGTCAATGTCACGGTGGTCGGCTTGCTGGATGCCAGATAAAGCTCCATCGTCATCGCCTCGGCAGTCTTGTGGCTGATGTTCGTCATAAACGCAACCCAGAACTCCTTCCCCTTGGAATCCGCCACCTGTGCCGTGGTGGAGCCCGTTACGAGGAGGAGAAGGAGAAGCGCGGTGCCGGTATACTTTCCAAGTGTAGCCATCATGATCGGGGTCAGGTATGAATGATCAGCCGGGGAGATGATAATATCGTTCAACCGAAGGGATTATCCTCTCCCAATAACACGGCAGCGCCGGTTATGTCGCACCAGGAACCGAAAGGAATTCCTGATCGTCGCGATGCCCGATTCAGGCGAGGCGCCCCTCATGCCTGGTTTCGGCGAGATTGGCGTAGAAAACGTCCCAGATCATGATCTCCGTGGTGCCAATCTCGTTCATGGGGCTGCCGGCGCTCAACTCAAGCGCTTCCTCATCACTCTCTGCCGCCACCAGGGTCAGCCCGCCGGCATACTGTTCAAACGCGCCGCCGCCACAGCCGAGAAGTTTTCCGCTACTCTTTAAATCCCTCAGCCAGACCATTAGCCTGGGAATGCGGATCTGGAACTCCTCCTGATTGAATGTTTCATCGGGCTCCGATGCCTTCCAGATAAACGCATAGACCGACCGCAGACGGTCGCCGGGATGCTCTGGTGGGATATCTGATTCGCTCATGCCAGCTCCATGATTTCTGATTGATTGATCGCCCTACGCCGGCTTCTCCGCCCACGCATCATCCCAGGAGAAATAGGCTTCGCCGGGATTGTTCATCTCGAAAAGATGTCGCGGATAGTTGATCACCAGCTCCGGCATCTCCGCGACCGGAACATATCGAAGTTCCAGGCTTTCCCCATCCAGACATCCCAGCTCCCCGCCAACCACGCGGCACTCGAAGAGAATCACCAGATACTCCACGCGGTCGCCATTGCCGTAGACATGCCCGAACGCTCCGCCGCTGAACACGCCGGCAACGCGGACCGGAATCACCCGCAGCCCCGTCTCCTCCCGAACCTCCCGCACAATCGCCTCCGCCGGCGCCTCTCCGGGATCGATCGCGCCGGCCGGAAGGCTCCATCGCCCACTCTCGCTCCCCCGCTGAATCAGCACCCGTCC
>JBDSJW010000382.1:0-9125 GCA_039917235.1 Kapaibacterium sp. (SeqCode)
TGTTGCTTTCGCCACAGGTGATGTAACCGCCCGCCGCGGTCGGATGTGCCCCTCCACGCCCCGCCTCCCATTGTTTCCCGCCATTTGCCGTCTGCCATCGCTGAGCACTTGCGGTGAGGCTTCCGCAGAGAAGCATCACCATTGCAATGGCCGCCAATGCGACCATGTCGGAGAATGAACGTCGTTGTCCGCGTTTCATGTTCTACTCGCTGATTGTGGTTGATGGATAATCATCCTACGGCGGGACGTATAGTGCCGGACCGGATCGATACGCGTCCCGACGTATCGATAGAACCGTCACCATCAGGACCGTATGGTGATTGACAGGAGCCTGATCCGGCTCCTTCTGCGTGAGATCACGGTCCGCATGAGACCGTGCTTCAAATCGCCATTATCACAACGTCGCTGGCGGCTTACCGAGCCTTTTGCGGAGCCTCAGGCACTGGCATCACAGCCACGCTGATCATTATCTGCACTGAAAAATTCGGAGACGGTCGCTTGAAAACGGGAAAGGGTGATCAATGCCGTGATAACCGGCACATCGTTGTCTGAAAACAGAATCGGGATCGTACGGGAACAAACTCTCTGGTGATATCGATCCATATCGAGATCTGCCGAACTCGATAATGCAAATGTATCGCATAGCTGCTAGGCAGGGGAGTACATCTTCGTGTACCCCTCGCCGACAACAGAACGGGGATGCGCTCCATGACAAGCGCATCCCCGCAAAGCATCCACCGGCACCGGCCGGCGTTTATCAACCGATATTATTTATCGATCACGACAATCCGTTTGGTCTGGGTCTCGGTCCCGAGGTCCATCTTTATCAGATAGCTCCCCACCGCCCAGCCTTTCGTGCTGACCGTCAGGCTGCCGCTGCCGCTGTTCGTCTCCCCCTTCTCCGTGTAGACGATGTTGCCGGAAACGTCGCTGATCACAACCGAGACATCCCTGCCACTTGCCAGCATGTACTTCAACTGGAAGGAACTGCCGGCCGGAACCGGGTTCGGATACATGTTCGCCACGCTTGCCGTGGCCGCGCCGGCCGGAGCATCGGCAACGTTATCCTGCGGGATGCCGGTCAGGGTTCCCGGAGCCGTTCCGCCGTGGATTGAAGGAGCGGCGGAATGGTCAGACCAAGGATAGAGATCGCCATTGATCAGGGGATGCTGTCTGCTGCATCCCGGGGGCCGGCACTGCATAAGGCAGATCACAAAGCCCGCGCACGCGGGGTTGCAGTTGATGGGCCAGTTGACGCCCCATGGCTGCACCCTGGGAAAGAACCGAGCCTGGAGTGAGGGGAAGTTCGGTGCCGTGCACCGATCGGCCGGACGGATTTCCGGACAGACGCTGCTGGTGGAACCGACCACGTCGGTCTTGAGGAGATACATCTGCTGCGGATCGGGTCCGATCAGATTGGGGCTGGCCGTCAGGCCGCAGAGGATATAGCCGGGCACGCAGTTGTTTGGATCCTCGGAGCCGGAGTAGAGGAGATCGTTTCCGGTCCCGCCATACGCCATCGACCAGACCTTGCCAACGGGGCAGTTCCAGACGTTCGTCATCTCCACCGCGTAGGCATCCTGGCCGCCGAACGGTCCGGGATTCATATTTCCCGTCAGCAGAAGGTTGCTGCTCGCCAGCTCGCGTACCTGGTACATCTCATCAGCCGTTACAACGCCGCCGCCCGTAATGTCCGGCAGGATAATGCCGCCGCCGCCGTTAAACTTGGCGACGTAGAAATCGGATGGGGCCACCGCCGGATCGGTTGTCGAGCCCACGGCCACGATATTGCCGGCCTGCGCGCCAATCGTCAGCTCGATCACGGAATTGAACTCCTCGTTCCCAATCGGTCCGCCAACATGCTGCGACCAGAGAATCGGGGAATTGCATGCGGTATTCACCGGGGCAATCTCAAGAATCCACGCCTGATTGGCGCTGCCGAAGCTGGTGGTGCCACCGCAGAGGATATAATTTCCATTGCTTGGGGACTGCCAGATGCCATGGAAATAATCATCAAGATCCGGTGTCGGAAACGCCGGGGCGTACGTGGTGGCGCATATGCGATTGCAGTTCGGATCAACCGCCGCGATCAATCCATCGCGAAGCCCGTTGGCATTGGTAACCCAGCCGGCGGCAACATACAGCCCGCTGTTGGCGTCCTCCATGATATCCCATCCAAGGCTGTTGGTTCCAGCCGCCCCCGGGCCGAACGTGGTTGCACAGAGGCACTGTCCCTGATTATTCACCTTAAGGATGAACAACTCCTGAGTCCCGGGAGCATCCGTCCATCCGGTGACGATGAAATCGCCGGTGGTTGTTTCCTGAATATCATAACCGCGCTCGTTGCTGTTGGCAAAATCATACCTCATCGCCCAGATGCATCCCCCCGTCAGATTTGATTCAACGATATAGACATCATCATTTGGCCCGAAACTGTTTGTGTAGCCGACGCTGATATAACCATTCCCCGCCACAAGCGGCTTTACGCCACCGCGACCATCCTCGAAATTGGCGGCACCGAACGTTGTCTGGAACTGCTGCGCGCCGGCGGTAGCCGCCAACAGCAGAAAACCGAACGTAAGCAAGGAAATAAACCTTGCCGCGATACATCGTTTCGTGTGGTTCATGAGACTCTCCATGATTGAGTGTATGTTGGAATGGGCCGAACCTCTGGAAGATTCGGCGAACAATATTTCCGTTATGCTTGGACAATCAAATCCCCACTCGTCGAATTCAGCGAGTAGCAGAATTCAGCAAGCAAATCGACAATCCAAGGCATGAAAATCACAATCGATAATAAGAAGCGTTGCAACGCAACTGTATCGAGATCATCTCACGCGAGACCGCGAGGAATTACCGGGAGAATGCAAGGGAGTGGGAGAGCATGTAAATAATTCGCCTGCAATATACACTCATCTTTTTCGACGGGAGAGTACATCTTAGTGTACCCCCCGGCGATTTTTCGATTATTTCCTCGCATCAATATGAAATAATCATCAACGGCAATTCCGTAAAAGAAGCTGGATATCCATAAATCGATTTGCGCGATTATTTCAACTACGCGAGTTATGTGAAATTCGATGTCATGATGATGATAAACCGCCTGGATTATCGACGGCCTTTTTCCTGCGTTGCCATAGAACCAGATGTGGGGATGCGCCACCGATCGGCACATCCCCACATGCTCTTCATCTGCCATGCATCGCGTCCGCTACCGGTCCATCACCACAATCCGCCTGGTCTGCGTTTCGCTTCCCAGATCCACCTTCACCAGATAGCTCCCGGAGGCCCATCCACCGGTCCCGATGGTCATGCTGCCGTTTCCAGCCCCTGTCTCCTCCCGACGCTGATAGACAACGTGCCCGGAGACATCGCTCACAACCACCGCAACCTCGCGGCCACGGCCAAGCGTGTAATCCACGCGGAACGATTCACCGGCGGCCACGGGATTCGGATAGGTCGCGGCGCGATCGGCAAGCCGTGCGTCATCCGGCGCGGAGCTTACGGATGAATTATCCGATGAGATCCCATCGGAGCCGTCGGAGAGATGCGCTCCCGCGGGGGGAGCCGGGCATGGGATGAAGCAGAGAACCCGGAGCACATTGCCGACGATCCGGTTCACGTTCCACATCACTCCCCACGCATGGTTTACATTCCCCAGCACCACCGCCGCGTTCGGGTAGTTTGGCTGCGTGCAGCGGTCGGCCGGAGGCAACTCGTTGCAACCGCTCTGGCCCACGTTGTTGGTCTTTATCTCATAGACCTGCTGCGGATCGCCGGCGGGCAGAAACGCGGGGGTCGCGGTAAGGCCGCAGAGGATATAGCCGGGGATGCAGTTCACCGGATCCTCGTCGCCGGAATAGAGTTGATCAAGTCCGCCGCCGCCATAGGCCATCGACCAGACTTTCCAGACCGGGCAGCCCCAGACCGGCACCATCTGCACCACGTAGCCATCATCTCCGCCGAGGGGGCCGGGATTGATCCGCCCGGTCAGCAGGAGATTGCCGGGATTAAGCACCTTGCTCTCCCGAACCTGGAACATCTCCTCGGCTCCGCCGGCCGTTCCCCCGGAAATATCGGGGGCAAGAAATCCGCCCGCGCCGTTGTATTTCACCACATAGAAATCGAGCGGCGCAATGGTGGAGGTAAAGCCGGCCGCCACGATATTGCCGGCCTGCGCGCCAACGGTCAGCTCGATCACCGAATGGAAGACCTCATTGCCGGCTCCTCCAATCTGGTTGGCCCAGATCGGCACGCCGGCAGCGAAGTTGATCCGCATCACCAGCCCCTGCTGGCCGGCGCCAAAGCTGGTGGTACCACCGCATGCAAGAAGATCGCCGTTGCCGGCCTGGAAGAGCCCGTGAAAGAACTCATTCGCTCCACCACCGGCCGGTGCATACGTCCGAGCATAAATCACCCCACCGGCCGGATTCGTCCTGACAATCAGGGCATCCTGATTGCCTGCCGCGGTAAAGCTCCATCCGGCGGCAACATAGTCGCCATTGCCGGCCTGGAGGATATCCCAGCCCCAATCCTCATTGCCGGCCCCGAACGTCTCCGCCCAGATCACCGCACCGGCGGGGTTGAGCTTTAGAATGAACATGTCATTATTTCCCCCCGCGTTGGTAACACCCGTGACGATGAAATCCCCCGCCACGGTTTCCTGGATATCGTATCCGAAATCATCCCCCCCGAAGTTGTAGGCGTTTGCCCATACGATTCCTCCGGCAAGATTCGACTTCACGACGTAGACATCCACGTTGGCGCCAAAGCTGTTGCTGAAGCCGGCGCAGATATATCCACCGCCGCCGTTCAGCGGCCTGACTCCACCCCGCCCGGCCTCCGCGGCCATCCCACCGAACGTCGTCTGAAATTGTTGCGCGATTGCGACGCTGATCATAGCGAGAAGTCCCATGCTCAGTGAGAAGATAAATCTTGTCATGCACCGCATTGTGGTGTGATTCATATGCTCTCTCATTGTTATAGTAGATGATCCGATCCCCCGGTGTTTGCTGGGACATGCGCGGCCATCCTGATCTCCGCCATGTCCCGGCGGCGAAGACCTGATCTGCCAGTGCATACGCGAACCCGGGCCTGTATATGCCCAATCGTCAATTGCCGGCCCCTGATCGTAGACCGAACGGCGTTTGTGGCGCCAACGGACACAACGCGACAGCAGAGGCAGCTGTGGGAGGAAAATCAGAGGGGGCGGGGAAAAGAAAGATATCGATCGAAATCGTGCGTTCAGAGTACATCATCGTGTACCCCTTTCCTTCAGGGGATATCACGATTCGGGGATTGGAATGAACATCCGGGTGGATACGGCGGGAACCGTTGCGGTGGAGTGGCTTTGGAGGCATATCGCGGCACCGTCGGAGAACCGCCGGTGAAACAGGGCATATCGTGAAAATGCTCACGAAATTTTACAGTGGTCGAGGTCGCTTTTCCATCGGGATAGGCAACGGCTTCGATCCGATAAAAGCGCGGAATGGAGCTGCCGGGGACCATTGCAATGGCCTCTGCTAACCGATCCCGATATAATTCCGTTATATTGGTCCCCCTTCCCCCGAATTTCCGTGCTCATCCATACTATTGGC
Organism: Kapaibacterium sp. (SeqCode); assembly: GCA_039917235.1. Taxonomy (GTDB): domain Bacteria; phylum Bacteroidota; class Ignavibacteria; order OLB7; family OLB7; genus JAFDZV01. The sequence continues at coordinate 5,598 of JBDSJW010000382.1, forward strand.
GGCGAACGGCGGCAAGCTGTTTAAATTTTGATAAATTCGGGCTCTCGCGATCTAAATCTCCTCTGGAAACGTACATCATCCGTTAACTTGTCCCATTCAGGAATCCTGAACGGCGACAGCTTGGACGAAACAATCCTTATTGGCATCGGGCAATTGCTGCGGGCCGAGGATTGGCGTCCGGAATACGGCGACATTTCCACCGGAAGCGCACATCGGCGGTGTCGATACGGAGTGCCGTCCCCTTAGAACAAAGCGGGCATGAATTGCACGCATGAGCTTGTAAGCACGGCGATAAACAACTAAGTTTGGCGCGAATTTATTCGATACGGTCGACTCACTGAGGTTACCCCCCACGGCTGATGTGATGAACGTACCTTGCAGACTATCCTGTCTTTACATAATAACCTAGGAGTGATTGGACATGAATCGATCGCGTACTATGCTGGCCTTGCTGGCGTTCATGGCGGCAGCCCCCGCCATGGCACAGATTCCGCAGACGATAAGCTATCAGGGCTTCGTCCGGGATCAGTCGGGCCAGGAGGTCACGGGGAACGTCAACATCACCGTCAAGATTTACGAGACCGCCACGGGCGGCACGGCTATCTGGTCGGAGACTCACAACGCAGTCCGTTTTGACAAGGGCCTCTTCAATATCATCCTCGGCGAAGCACAACCCACGCCATCCCCGCTGAACCTTGCGTTCGACAAGACCTATTATATAGGGCTGACGATTGGCGCCGGCGGCAATGAGCTAAGCCCACGCACGGAGCTTGCCTCCTCGCCGTACGCTCTGAACGCCCGCAAGGTTGTTGACTCCGCAATCGTGACCAACTCCATTGCCAATGGCGCGGTCACCAATCCGAAGATCGCGGATGGCACGATCACCGCCGGCAAGATCAAGAGCGGCGAGGTTGTCACCAGCATCAACGGTCTGCACGACAAGGTTGTGCTGAAGGCCGGCGCCAACATCGCGCTGACGACGAGCAACGACTCGATCATGATCTCCGGCACCGGCTCGGGCGCGGGCAACATCAGCCGTATCAGCGTTGGACCGGGCCTTACCGGCGGCGGCGACAGCGGCAATGTGGTTGTCCGTATCGGCACCGAGTCGATCCTCAACACCATGCTCGGCTACCACTCGGTGACGGAGTCGAAGATCGACGACAACTCGATCATCACCCGCACCATCGCCGACGCGGCGGTTACGCTGAGCAAGCTCAACATCGGTGGAGCGCTTGTTGGCCAGGCAATCTCCTACTTCGGCGGCGGCGTCCCGGTCTGGGGCTATCCGTACGCAAGCCAGCTTATCGTTCCCTTCTCGCAGACCGCGAACACCACCCCGACGATGTTCGCGCTGACGAACACCGGCACTGGCTCGGTGGCAACCTTCACGATCAACAACGCGGCCAGCAGCTCCAACGCGATGATCGGAACCACGAACGGTACCGGATCGGGCGTTCAGGGTGTGCATAGCGCCTCCACCGGCACGGCAGCCGGCGTCCGCGGCGAGACCAACTCGCAGGATGCCAACTCGGCCGGCGTCTACGGCATCGTCAACTCGACAACTCCGGGTGGCTTCTCCGCGGGTGTGCGCGGTGTCAACAACGGCACCGGCGGCCTTGGCATCGGTGTCTACGGCTCGCAGGCAGGCAGCGGCTGGGGTGTCTACGGCACCACGCCGAGCGGCATCGGTGTTCATGGAAACAGCACCACCGGCTTCGGTGTGTACGGTCTCTCCACCAGCGGCGTCGGCTCCTACGGTTCGAGCACCACTGGTGAGTCGGGCCGCTTCGAGATCACAATCAACGCCAACACCAGCAACGCGCTCAGCGGCCTGACCAGCGGCAGCGGCAGCGCGGTACTGGGGACCAACTCGGGCACCGGCATTGCCGGCAACTTCTCGATCAGCAACGCGGCCAACACGAGCAACGCCGTCAACGTTACAACCAACGGCAGCGGAGCAGCGGTTAACGCGGTTAACTCCGGCACGGGCATCGGCGGCAGCTTCGCCATTGCCAACGCGGCGAATACGGCGACTGCGCTGAACGTGACCACGAACGGCACCGGCACCGGCGCCAACGTCGCGATCAACAACGCGGCCAACACGAGCAACGCGGTCACGGCCACCACGAACGGAACCGGACGCGCCGGACTCTTCACGGTTACCAACGCGGCCAACACGACCAACGCGCTTGAAGTAACGACCACCGGAACCGGACGCGCTATCCTTGGCGTTCGCGGCGCCGGAAGCGGCATCTCCCTTGGTCAGTCCGCGGCGATCCGCGGTGACAACACCGACGGGCCGGGCGTCGCGGGTACGGCAAACACCGCGGTCGGTGTCTACGGCACAAGCGTTACCACGCACGGTGTCTGGGGTGTTGGCCTGGTTGCCAACGCAGCGGGCGTCGAGGGGCGTAACGACGTGGCGAACGGCTTCGGCGTCGAGGGCGTCAGCCTTGGCAGCGGCATCGGCGTACATGGCATCAGCCAGACCGGCAATGCCAGCCAGTTCGATGTCACCAACGCCGCAAGCACCGGAGACGCTGTTCGCGTCAACCAGAACGGCCTTGGACGTGGCGTCTACTCCGTCATCAACAACACGGCCAACATCGTGGCGGCGGTTCGTGGTGAGACCAACGGCGGCGGCTACGGCGTGTTTGGTCAGGCGACCGGAAACGCCAACGCCGGCTTCTTCCAGATCAGCAACCCGGCCAGCACCAGCTCCACGGTCAACGTGACGACGAACGGCATCGGCAGCGGCATCACGGTGCAGCTCACCAACGCCTCCAACGGAGCGCGTGGTATCGATGTCCTCCAGACCGGCGTTGGACCGGGCGTCTTCGCGACGTCGGCCGGCGGCAATGCGGTATGGGGTATCACCAGCTCGATCAGCGCGGCGGGCGTGATCGGCGACAACACCTTCGGCGAAGCGGTTGTCGGTCGTAACCGCGGCGGCAACGGCGTGGGCGCGGTTGTTGGACGTAACGACAGCTCGGGCTACGGTGTCCGCGGCTTTAACACGAAGGACGGTATCGGCGTCCTGGGTCAGGCAGGCATCAGCGGCGGCACGGGCGTCGGCGGCCGGTTCGAGAACGTCAACGCCGCCAACGGCAACGACGCTCTCCAGGGAGCCACGAACGGCACCGGCTGGGCCGGCAACTTCACCAACTCGAACAACAGCTCGGCAAGCCGTGGCGTTCGTATCTCGACCTCGGCCGGCCAGGGTGGCAACGCCCTGACAACCGCCAACGGCACGATCGCTCACTCGTATCAGCATCCATATGCTTCCAACACGGTGATCGATGACGCCTACCTGGTGGTAACCACCGCCGGTAATGTCACCGTCCCGACCGGTCCTCCGCTCGTCGATGGCGCAACCGTCTGGATTGTGAACAACAGCGGTGCGGTGATCACGGTGACCAACACGACCGTCGGCGCATTCAACGTCAACCCAGGCCGCGCGATTCAGCTGCTCTTCATCAGCACCGTCAGCGGCGCCAACTGGATTCCGGTCCAGCCGTAATCGCA
>JBDSJW010000383.1:0-10775 GCA_039917235.1 Kapaibacterium sp. (SeqCode)
GCACCATCAACGACCTGATCGATGCCATCAGCCCCCCCTCGTAGTTGAAATCGGAGAATCCCTTCCAGGTGATCGCGTCGCCGAAGATCCATCCGCCGGCGGCGTAGAGTTTTAGATCGATCTTTTCGAGATAGGGGAGCTTCTTGCCCCCGAAGATTGCGAACTGGGCGAACGGATTGATGTTCCCCATCGTCACGCGGGCGGTCATGAGGTTGCCGGCAAGCCGGGCGGCGGGATCGAGTGATGCCAGCGAGAAAAGATAGCCCTGCGTTGGAAGCACCAGATGGTTGCGCGCGGCAAATCCGGGGTTGATGTTCATCATCAGCCGGTTTGTCTCGTTCAGGTGCATGTCGCGGGATGTGGCGCCGGCCGGGTTGAAGAGCCGCTGCGCGGGAGGAGCGCCCAGCGACGCGCCCAGAAACATCTCTCCACCGAATGCGAATGTCCCCGGATTCCACGATGTCCCGGCCGCCAGCCGCCACTGCGTAAACTCCGATGCGCTCGCGAAGCTGGCATCGAAATCGAACGATCCCCGCGCCGTAAGGTTCGATTCCCTGAAATTGCCGGCGAAGGAATATCCCAGGCTCAGCGTATTGAAGCCGCCGCCGGTCCATGGTGCTATCGCGTTCGGATAGGCCGGCCCAACCAGCACCTCCCGCTCCGCGCCGACCGTTACCGCGTGGTTCTGCTGCGTGCTGTAGTAGAACGGGCGGATGCGCTTGGAAACCGATGCTCCCCAGCGCTGCACGCCGTCGGCATTGGTGGCGAGAAGGGCGTAGGATGCGTCGCGGCCGAGGATGTCGAGCGTGGAGCCATAGCGGAGATCGTAGTCCACGCGTTTTGAGAGGAAGTTGAAGTAGAGGCCGGCCTTTGCGTTGTACCGGTCAAACGCGTAGCCGCCGTCGGCGACGAATCCGAGCTGCGCGCCATCCTTTTCCCCGTACCAGAGAGTCGGGCGGAGGCGGATGGAATAGAAATCGAGCGGGCGATGAAAATCCCAGCGGCGATAGAACGCGGCCTGGCTCGGCGGCAGCAGGTTTGCCAGGAAGCCGGTGCCGAAGCTGTTGTTTGTGCGGTCGATATCGAACATGATCACCGATGTATCGATGGTGGCCCGCACCACCTGTCGCGGGGTGGTAAACGTTGTCCGGTAGGTCCGGCTGGTCCATTTCCATCGCGGCAGGTTGAAATCCATCGTCGGCTTTCTCCAGTTCTCCACCGGGATGTTCGCTATCGCGGTCGATCCGTCATCGTACGTCAGCGTCACATCCAGCGGCATGATCGCCTCGTTTCGGTTGGAGAGGTCGATCGTGGTGGCGTAGCCGGAGCCGGAGCGATCGGATTCCAGATCATCGACGGCGTAATCGCAGAGCTTCCGGGAGCCGATCCATTCGTTGAAGAACCAGTCCAGCCGCATGCCGCTGGCCTCCTCCATCGATCGCTCGAAATCGCGCGCGTCAGGGTGGTGGAATTTCCATCGATTGTAGTAATGGCGCATCGCTGCGTCGAAGAGCGAATCGCCGAACATGTACTGGACCATCCTCAGCACCGCCTCCCCCTTCGAGTAGACAAGCCCCGATGTGGCGTCCTCGCGGAAGCGATCGTGATAGGTGTTGAGCGGCTCATCGAAACCCTCCGCTGCCTGCCGGTAGGCCTCCTCCACATTTGCCCATCGCCCCGGAGTCCAGGGATAGACAATCCTGTTCAGCCCCGTGTAGGGGTTGCTTCCCCCCTGAATCTGGAGCACGTTCCGCGATGCCTCGTCGGTCAGGTACTGCGTGAATCCCTCGTCCATCCACGCCTCCTGCGTCTCGTTGTTGCCGATCATCCCGTAGTACCACTGGTGCCCCAGCTCGTGGGCAATCACCCCCGCCAGCGATCCGGGCGTCCGGTTGCCGGTGATCATGATCAACTGCGGATACTCCATCCCTCCGTCCCCCGCCATCGCCACGGTGAATTGCGGCCAGGCGTAGCGGCCGAACCGCGCGCTGTAGTAATCCATGATGGCGGCGGTCCAGAGAGCGCTGCTTCTCCAGAGCGATGCCAGATAGCGGCTGGCAAGGACGTGAATCGTCACATTCTGCCATCGGGTGATCTTGTGGAAGTAGTCGGGGTCCGCCACCCAGGCGAAATCGTGAACGTTCTCCGCGTGAAATTTCCACGTCTTGGTCCCCGATCCCGATGCCGGCGAAAGGATGGTGGTATCCACCGCGCCAAGCTCGTAGCCGCAGCCCACCTCCCGAGGGTTTGTCACCACGCCGGTTGCCCCCACCACATATTTGGCCGGAAGGGAGATGGAGATATCGAACGTCCCGTACACCCCGTAGAACTCGCGGCGGACATACTCGTCATCGTGCCAGCCGTTCCGGTCGTACTCCACCATCTTCGGATACCACTGCGACATCGAGTATTCGATCCCCTCGCGGCTCATCCATCCTCCGCGGCGCAGCAGGCGCGGGATGTGGGTATGCCACGCCATCTCCAGCAGCGTGGAATCCCCCGGAAGGAGCGGTCGGGCCAGCGTTACGTGGAGAATCGTCTCATCAAGGCTCCATGTCAGCTCCCTTCCATCCTGCGTAAGGGCCCCAACTTTGACCTCCCCCTGCTCATCGGGGAGGAGCTGGGCAAGGCCGAGGCCGCCGTTGGGGATGCTGTTATCGCGCACATCCATCATGCTCCCCGGCTTGAACGCCTCGTAGTAGAGATGATAATAGACCTCGCGCAGCGTGTCCGGGGAGTTATTGGTGTAGACCAGCCGCTGCGTTCCATCGTATGAGTGATGTTCCGCATCCAGCCTGATATCCATGGTATAATGGACCTCCTGCTGCCAGGCATGGGTGATGGTGGGGATAAGCATGAGCGCGAACAGAATCCACCGGGGGACGCGAGAGATTGAGTGCATAGAGAGGAGTTGATAGTTCGGCGGCCGGCCAGCGATCCCGGCGGAACAATTTGAATCACCTATCTTTGAGGTTCCAGGTGATTCGCCCGTAGTTTTGTGACCATGAAGATCTTTAATCCCGATCCTGAACAATATCTCGCCGCCTTTGCCGGAACGGTTCTCGTCCGGCTGAGCCGCGGCGTGATCCGCGGGGCTGGCGCCGACCGGCTCGACCTGCTCCACCGCCTCTCCACCAACGCCACCAGGGAGCTTGCCCCCGGCGATGAGACCACGACGATTCTCACCTCCGACAAGGGGCGCATCGTCGAGGTGCTGCGCGTTGTCGCGGCGGATGATCACATCCTGATGATTACCTCGGGGAGCGATACGGAGCCGGTTCGGACATGGCTGGACAAATATACCATCATGGATGACTTCGCGACGGCCGATGCCACGCCGGACCATGCGGTGCTTGGCGTCTATGGCGACCACGCGAAGAGCCTGCTGGCGGATGCGCTCGGCATGGAGATCGCCAACGCCGGCAAGGTTGCCCGCGGGACGATCGACGGCGGGGAGATCCTGGTGCTGCGCGATGTACGGCTTACCGGCGCGGGGGCGTTCCTCGTGATCGCGGCGGCCGATGCCCTCGGCGGGGTGATTGCACGGCTTGCCGGCGCGGGGGCGGAGGAGATCGATCAGGCGACGTATGAGACGCTCCGGATCGAGGCGGGGGTGCCGGAGATTGGCCGCGAGCTGACCGAGTCGTACAACCCGCTGGAGGCGGGGCTGACGCAGTATATCTCCTTCACCAAGGGCTGCTATATCGGCCAGGAAGTGATCGCCCGTCTCGATACCTACGACAAGGTCCAGCGCCACATGGTGGGGCTGACGTTTGCCGATGGGGCCACGGGGTTCGACGGCGATGAGATTGATCTGGCGGACGCGGAGGAGGGGAAGAAGATCGGCGCGGTCACGTCGATGGCCTACTCGCCACGGCTTGACCGGACAATCGGCCTGGCGTATGTCCGCACCGTCTATTCGGTCCCCGGCGGCATGGTGCGCGCCGGCAACGGCGATGCCGCCGTGATCACCAGACTCCCTTTTGACTGATGGCGAAGACAGTCTTTATCACCGGCGCCGCCCGGCGCATCGGGCGGGGGCTGGCGCTCCGCTTTGCCGCGCGCGGCTGGAATATCGGGCTCCACTACGGCAGCTCTCAGGAGCGGGCGGAGGAGACGCGGCGGGAGATCGAGGCGTTCGGGGTCGATGTCCACATGGTACAGGCCGATGTCAGGAACCGCGAGGAGATCCGCCGGGCGTTCTTCGAGGCTCGCGATCACTTCGGCTCGATTGACCTTTTGATCAACAACGCCGGCGTCTACCCGGAGCCGACGCCGATTGCGGAGGTGACCGAGGAGATGTGGCGGTGGGTGATCGAGACGAACCTCTACGGCGAGTTCTTTGCCGCCCAGGCCGCGGCCGAGGCGATGATGGAGCAGGAGGGGGGAGGGCGCATCGTCAATATCTCATCGCTTGGGGCCTATCAGATCTGGAAGAACCGCATCCCCTACAATGTCTCCAAGGCCGGCGTTATCCAGCTTACACGAGCGCTGGCGCGCGCCCTTGCCCCCAAGATCACCGTTAACTCCGTCGCCCCCGGAACCATCGAGCTTCCCGATGATCCCGCCCCCGGCAAGCTGATGCCCGCCGATCGCATCCCGATGGGGCGATATGGCAGCGTGGACGATATCTTCAGCGCCGTCTGGTTTCTGGGGGTGGATGCCGGCTATATCACCGGGGAAACGCTGATTGTGGATGGCGGGCTGAATATCGCGCAGGAGCCGTCGCAGTCGTTGTAATCCATGCGTTCGAAATAATCGTTAATCAATTGTCCCCGACATTTTAGTTGTGTCGGCATGATCGTATCGACGGGATCGGAATCTTCCGGTATATTTCGCTCTCTTTATCCGACACTTGTCACGAATACATGCCGACACCATATACACAAGGCCCCGATCAGCCGCTGCTGAAGTCCTATAACAATCCGGAGTTCGTCAACAGCCCGGAGGCCCGCATTCTCAGGATCATGGCCGAGTATCTTGAGCCGGAATCCCGGTTCGAGCGGCATAACGTCCGCGGCGCCATCGTCTTCTTCGGGTCGGCGCGGATTATTCCGCCGGAGAAGGCGGATGAGGAGATCGCGGCGATTGAGCGGCAGATCGCCCAATCCGACGGGGAACGGCGGGAGCTGCTCTTGCTGACGCTGGAATCGCTCAGGAACAAGCGCCAGACCAGCCGTTACTACAGCGATGCCACGGAGCTGGCGCGAATGATGACCGAGTGGGCCAAGCGCCATACGCCCGAGGGATCGCAGAAGCGGTTTCTGGTCTGCACCGGCGGCGGGCCGGGGATTATGGAGGCGGCAAATCTGGGGGCGCATCTGGCCGGCGGTGAATCGGTGGGGCTGAACATCTCGCTCCCGTTCGAGCAGATGCCGAACCAGTATATCTCGGCCACGCTGAACTTCGAGTTCCATTACTTCTTCATGCGGAAGCTCTTCTTCATGTCGCTCGCCAACGCGCTGGTGGTCTTCCCCGGCGGCTTTGGGACGCTTGATGAGTTTATGGAGGCGCTGACGCTTGTGCAGACGCGGAAGGTGCAGAAGCATCTGCCGATTGTCCTGTACGGGAGCGATTTCTGGGATGAGGTGATCAACATGCCACGGATGGTGGAGCTGGGGGTGATCTCCCCGGAGGATCTTCATCTCTTCCATCGCTCCAACGATGTGCAGGACGCCTTCGATTATCTGACGACGCAGCTTACCAAGTTCCACGGCCTGGAACCGTAAGGTCTCCCTATCGATCCGGCGCGATCATTCCCTCTCCCCCGAAGCCGGAGCAACGCAACTCTTTCCGATCATCTAATGCAATCGCTTATCGCCGATATCGACCAGCCTCAGCCCCCGGTTCCATCCTCGCAGATGGACGCGCTTCTCTCCCTGCTCGATGATCCCGATCCCATCGTTCAGCGCTCGATCCGCGCGCGCCTGATGGAGCTTGGCGATCTTGCCGCCCCCGCCCTCCGCCATATCAGCTCCACCGCCGATGATGATCTGGCGCGGAGAAACGCGGAGGAGAGTCTTCGGGAGATAGGCCGGAAGAAGTTCCGCGTGGAGATGGGGCGCCTGGCCGTGGCGCGCGATAACGAGGATGATATCGATCTTGAGCATGGCGCCTTCGCGCTGGCGCTCCTCCGCTATCCCGAGCTGAAGCTCTCCGACTATTCCCAGCAGCTTGACACGATGGCATCGATGCTCGATGACCGGCTGCGCGGCTGCGACAACGGTTATATGGCGGTCCGCGAGATCAATCGCTATCTGGTGGATCAGCTTGGATTCCGCGGCTGCCGTCGCGACGACCAGAGTTTCTACGATCCCGAGAACTCCTTTATGAATCGCGTGCTGGAGCGGCGGACCGGCATTCCGGTGACGCTGTCGGTGATTTATATCCTTATCGGGCAGCGCCTTCAGGTCCCCCTGTTCGGCGTCGGCATTCCCACCAACTACATGGTGAAGTATCGCTCGTCGCACGAGGAGTTCTACATCAACCCGTTCAACGGCGGGGCCATCCTGAACTACAGCGATTGCCGCCGCTATCTCCGCGATGTGAATATCGAGTTCCGTCAGGAGTATTTCGAGCCGGTCAGCAACCGGAAGACGGTGGCGAGGATGATGCGGAACCTGGCGGAGATCTACAGAAAGAGCGAGCGGGAGACCACCGTCGAGCTGGAGCGGAGCATCATCGAACTCCTCGGCGGCGAATAACACTGTCACCGTCACTGTCGCTGTCGGGGGACGTTTCAAACGTCCCCGTCTCTATTTCAAACGTTCACGACGCTTTCCGGCGAAGCACCAGAGCGCGGATGATAAATATCACCGCAACCGTGGCAAGGGCGATGCTAACCACCATGCCGTACTGCATGATAATCCTTTCCCCCAGCCTCCAGTTCCGGCCGAGGACCGAGCCGAACCAGATGATCAGCCCGTTCCAGACCAGCGCCGACGCGGTGCAGAGGATCGTCGTGGTCCTGAAGTCCAGTTGCGACATTCCCGCGAAGAAGCTGATGACGCCGCGCGTCCCCGCCAGAAATCTGTTCCCCACGATCATCCAGTAGCCGTATTTCTCGAACCAGCGGTCCACCTTCGCCAGCGATCCCTCGTTGACAAAGGGGAGCTTCTTCATCTCCACCAGCCTCCGGCCGTATCGCCGGCCGATCATGAACGCCGTCAGAAATCCCATGGCGCTTCCGGCCGTGGCAACGCCGATCGCCGGCAGAAAGCCGATGGTCCCCACGCCGATCAGCGTGGCGATAAAGAGCATGATCGCATCGCTCGGCGATGGCGGAAAGATGTTCTCCACATATGTCGCTCCCCAGAGTGCCAGGTAAATTCCCGCCGGGGGGAGATCGCCAAGCCACATGATTATCGACTCAACATCGAGCATCGTTTTTCCTGTTGAATAACATCATCGATCCGGTCCATGCAGCATGCGCAACCGCCGGGCCATCGCGGGAACCGGAGGGGATGCAACGAAAACGTCCGACCCCTCGTGAGAGGAGCCGGACGCCGGATCGGGCCTGAAGGGCAGTCGGAAATTTACTTGCCGCGGTTCAGATCGGCTATCATCGCGCGATATCCCTTCTTGTCGAGGGTCTTGAGCGCCTTTGCCGTGGCCTTCACCTTGATCCAGCGCTTCTCATCCTCAAGCCAGATGCGCTTGGTCTGAATGTTCGGCATGAACCGGCGATTGGTTACGTTGTGAGCATGGGAAATGCTGCCGCCGTATGTGGGCCCCAGCCCTGTAAGTTCGCACCTGCGAGCCATGTCTCTTCTCTCCTGATATGATATCTGAGTGTTATAGTTCTTTTCAAGAACCGCTAATCTAGAAAAAACTGATCGCTCCGCAAAGCGTAAAGTGGTCACGGACCATTACAGCGAATCGCATGCAATCGATGGCGCCCATGCCGTATATTCCCGGAACATTACATCCCGATGACGACTCTCATACTTGACGCGACCTCCCCCGCATCACTCAATGACGCCGTGGAGGAGGCCGCCCGCCTGCTCCGGCGCGGGGAGGTGGTGGCATTTCCAACCGAGACGGTGTACGGCCTTGGCGCCGACGCGCTCGATCCCGATGCGATCCGCAGGGTGTTCACGGCAAAGGGTCGCCCTTCCGATAACCCGCTGATCGTCCATCTGGCCGCCGCCGCCGATATGGCCCGGTGCGCGATTCCGGATGAACGGGCAATGCTGCTGGCGGATGCCTTTATGCCCGGCCCGCTGACGCTTGTGCTTCGGTCGCTTCCGGTGATCCCTGATATCGCGCGGGCGGGTCTCCCCACCGTGGCGCTTCGGGTTCCGGCCCATCCGGTGGCCGCGGCGCTGCTGGCGCTCTCCGGGCCGCTGGTGGCGCCATCGGCCAATATCTCCGGCCGCCCCAGCCCCACGCTGGCCCGGCACGTTCTTGATGATCTGGCGGGGCGGATAGCGGCGGTGGTGGATGGGGGAGCGTGCGGCGTCGGCATAGAATCGACGGTGGTGGATCTGAGCGGGGCGGATGTGGTGTTGCTCCGCCCTGGGGTGATCACGGCCGCGGAGATCGAACGGCTGCTCGGCATGCCGGTCCTTGCGGGGACCGGCGCCACGGACGCTCCCCGCGCCCCCGGGATGAAATACAGGCACTATGCCCCCGGCACGCCGGTGCGGCTGGTGCTTGCCGATAGCCCCCCGCAGCTCGATCCGGCGCGGCGGATGGTCCTGACCGCGCCGCCCCACTGGCGGGACTTCCCCGGCGCCCATCTCCGCGAGCTGAATGCGCGGACGCTCTACGCCGCGTTCCGCGACGCCGACCTGCTCGGTCTGGTGGAAATCGTTATTTATGCCGCTCCGGGGGAACTGGAGGCGGGGTTGCTCGACAGAATTCGAAAGGCGGCGGAGGGATGATCCCTCATTCCAGCCTGCATCTTCCTTATCCGCATATATCGTATGAACCGTTCGCTTGGATCGCTCCGCTCGCTTCTCCTCTTTCTGCTCATTCTGATAGCTCCGGCTCTACTGAGAGCGCAGGACATGTTGGAGCAGGCGAAAACAGACATTGCCTACCTTACATCGGCGGAGCTTGGGGGACGTGGGTATTCCGATGGGGGGGATCTGAAAGCGGCCTCGTATATCCGCGATCAGTTTAAGAAGCTCGGCCTGGACAGCCTTTCCGATGGCTATTTCCAGAACTTCGAGATTCAGACAAATAGCCTTGTGGGCCCGCCGATGCTGAAGGTGAACGGAAAGGCCCTCCTCCTTGGACGTGATTATCTGCCGGACGAGGGCTCGGGCACCGGCGAGATCGACGGGACGCTGAAGGTTGTCGCGGTCGGGAGCGGGTTGGTGGTGCCGGAGAAAGGGATCGATGATTACAAGGGGAAGATGGTGAAGGATGCCATCGTGCTCCTCGATTCCCGCGTTCCGGATAAGGTTCAGAAGGATAAAACGATCGATCCGGTCCTCTGGGGGCACGATAACCGGATCGCCATCGCGGCGTCGCGCGGGGCCAGAATGGTGATCATCCTGGCCGATCAGCTTTCCTATGGCGAGTATGGCCGGGTGACAGTGATACCGGTCTTCAAGGTGTTCCGCAAGACCTTCCCAAAGAGCATCAAGAGCGTATCCGCCTATATCTCCACGATGATTCGTCCGTTTATCACGCAGAATGTGGTGGCGAAGCTCCGCGGAACGCACTATCCCGACTCCACGATCATCCTGACCGCCCACTACGATCACCTTGGCACGCTTGGCGGTAATGTCTATTTCCCCGGCGCCAATGATAACGCCAGCGGCGTGGCGATGCTCCTTGGCATGGCCCGCTACTTCAAGGCGCATCCGCTTAAATATTCCATCGTCTTCATCGCCTTTTCGGGCGAGGAGATCGGGCTGATGGGCTCCCACTACTTTGTCGGCGATCCGCTGACCGATCTGAGCAGGGCGCGGTTCCTTCTCAACATGGATATGACGGCATCAGGAAAGGAAGGGGTGATGGCGGTTGGCGGCGTCGATTTTCCGGCGGAGTTCGCGCTCCTCAAGTCCGTCACCGATTCGCTCGGCGTCAAGGATCTCCGGAAACGGGAGAACGCGCCGAACAGCGACCACTTCTACTTTATCAGAAACGGGATGCGCGGCTTCTATGTCTATCCTTTCACGGGACTTCAGCCCTATCACCGCGTGGAGGATCGCCCGGCAACGCTTCAGTGGGATGTCTACTCGCGCCTCGACGCGATCTTCCGGGGCTTTCTGGAGAAGCTGTGACGGCGCGGGATGATGGCTGACGGGTGATTGCGATATCGCGGGAAGCGTGGAGATGGCATCTCTCCACGCTTCGTTCGTTGTATGGGCCGCCGGCCGGTCTACTCCCGGCTCAGCATCTTCATCTCCTCATCGCTCAGCTTCAGCTCCGCCGCCCGCATATTCTCGGCAACGTGCTCGGCCTTCGTGGTTCCCGGAATCGGGATGATGGCGGGGGAGAGGCCAAGGAGCCAGGCCAGCGCCACGGTATGCGGGGCGACCTTGTGCGCCTGGGCGATATCGTCAAGCGCGTCCGACTCGCTGCCGAGATCGGTCGCCTTCCCACGTCCTCCCACCGGATTCCAGGGGAGATAGGTGATGGTATTCCGCTCGCAGAACTCCAGCAGCTCCCGATCCTCCCGCTGATTGATCACCGAAAACTGGTTCTGGATGGAGACGATCTCCGCCTCCCGTATCACCCGTTCAAGCTGCTCCAGCGAGAAGTTGGAGACGCCGATATGCTGGATCTTCCCCTCGCGCTGCATATCCGCCAGCGCCCCC